>NZ_JBFBGS010000029.1:0-125004 GCF_040684795.1 Kitasatospora sp. NPDC089797
TTCTATCAACTCCCGGGCCCGCGCCGGCCGCGCGGGCCCCCGCCGCCCCCCCCCGGCCCTCCGTCGCACGTTCCTATTCCGCGGGCTCGCCCGCGCGTCGGCGCTTCAGCCAGAGCGCCGCTCCGCCGGAGGCGACCAGCAGGCCGCCGCCGACCGCCAGCAGCCCCGCGTCCGGGCCGACCGAGTCGCCGAGCACCGGGCCGAACTGCGCGGCCGCCGGCTCCGGCGAGACCACCGTGTCCGGCTCGGCCACCGGTTCGGCGTGCGCCACCGCGCCGCCGGACAGCAGCACCCCGGCCGCCCCGAGGGCACCGGCCGTGCCGAGCGCACCGGCGGTGCCGACCCTTCGCCCGAACTGCTTCAGTCGGACCACCCGGAGCCGCCGAAGTCGGCGGACCGGACGCAATCTCCGCATCGAGAACTCCCCAGGACCCGTTCGCGTACCCGGCCGACGCTATCCGATCCCGCGCGGGGTTCTCACACGGATTCAGGGGTGGGGGCCCAAGCGTTGCACGACTGTTGTGTACCCGGCACGGCGTGCGGATGACGTCGCGTCAGGAGTTGTAGCTGCCCTGCGCCCGCTCCAGCCCCTCGGACAGCAGCGCCTCCACCGCGTCCGCCGAGCGGTCCACGAACCACTCCAGCTCCTTGCGCTCGGTCGAGGAGAAGTCCTTCAGGACGAAGTCCGCGACCTCCATCCGGCCGGGCGGGCGGCCGATCCCGCAGCGCACCCGGTGGTAGTCCGGGCCGAGCGACTTGGTGATCGACTTCAGCCCGTTGTGGCCGTTGTCGCCGCCGCCCAGCTTCAGCCGCAGCGCCGCGTAGTCGATGTCCAGCTCGTCGTGGACGGCGATCAGCGCCGAGGCCGGTGCCTTGTAGAAGTCCCGCAGCGCCGTCACCGGCCCGCCGGAGAGGTTCATGAAGGACATCGGCTTGGCCAGCACCACCCGCTTGCCCACGAGCCGCCCCTCGGCCACCTGGGCCCGGCTCTTGTGCGCCTTGAACTTGGCGCCCATCCGCTGCGCCAGCAGGTCCACCACCATGAAGCCGATGTTGTGCCGGTTCCGGGCGTACTGCTCGCCCGGGTTGCCCAGCCCGACCACCAGCCAGGGACCGTCGTACTCGTCCGCCATGCTCTTCTCCTTCGCGCTCGACGCCATCATCCCGGACGCACCGCTGCCCCGGCCGCTCCAGGGGAGCGACCGGGGCAGCGGTCAACAGCTCTCGGATGCCGGAGGCTCAGGCCTCGGCGCCCTCGGCCTCGGCGTCGGCCTCGACCGGGGCGGCCTGGGCGGCGATGACCTGCAGCACGACGGCGTCGGCCTCGACGGCCAGCGAGACGCCGGCCGGCAGGACGATGTCCTTGGCGAGGACGGAGGCGCCGGCCTCCAGGCCCTCGACGGAGACGGTGAGCGCCTCGGGCAGGTGGGTGGCCTCGGCCTCGATCGGCAGGGCCTGGAGGACGTGCTCCAGCAGGTTGCCGCCGGCGGCCAGCTCGCCCTCGGCCTGGACCGGAACCTCGACGGTGACCTTCTCGCCACGCTTGACCAGCAGCAGGTCGACGTGCTCGATGGTGCGCTTGATGGCCTCGCGCTGGACGGCCTTCGGCAGGACGTACTCGTCCTTGCCCTCGATCGGCACGACCAGCAGGGCGTTCGGGGTCTTGAGGGCCATCATCAGGTCGTGGCCGGGCAGGTTCAGGTGAACCGGGGCGTGGCCGTGGCCGTAGACGACACCGGGGACCAGGCCGGCGCGGCGGGCGCGACGGGCGGCACCCTTGCCGAACTCGGTACGGGTCTCAGCGGCAAGGCGGATCTCGGACACGACTGCACTCCTCGTGGAAGATGGCGCGGGGGTGCAGGCAACGCGAAAAACCGCCGGGACCACACCCTCAGTACGTTCGGGGGTCACTCGGCGGCAACGGCCTCTGCCGGCGGACGGAATCCGCTACCGGCAGCGCGTCGATCACGGTGTCGGTGCCCGTCGAGCAGGCACACGGCATCCCTCGCCGAGCAGTCTCACGAGTCTAACCGCACGGGCCCTCCGGAACGAAATCGGCCCCTCCCCCGGGCCGCCGGCGGCCCGGAACCGGCGGCGGCCCCGGACCGCACGGGTCCGGGGCCGCCTGCGCGGGTTCGTCAGTGCACGCCCTCGAAGAGGCTGGTGACCGAGCCCTCCTCGAACACCTCGCGGATCGCGGCGGCGATCGACGGGGCGATGGAGAGGGTGGTGATCTTGTCGAGCTGGAGCTCCGCCGGGGTGGGCAGCGTGTTGGTGAACACGAACTCGCTCACCCGCGAGTTCTTCAGCCGGTCCGCGGCCGGGCCGGAGAGCACGCCGTGGGTGGCGGCCACCACGACGTCCGCGGCACCGTTCTCGTACAGCGCGTCGGCGGCGGCGCAGATCGTGCCGGCGGTGTCGATCATGTCGTCGACCAGGACGCAGACCCGGTCCTTGACGTCACCGACGACGTCCGCCGACAGGATGGTGTTGGCCTGGGTGATGTCGCGGCGCTTGTGGATGATCGCCAGCGGGGCGTCCAGCCGGTCGCACCACTGGTCGGCCACCTTCACCCGGCCGGCGTCCGGCGACACGATGGTGAGCTTGGAGCGGTCGACCCGCCCGCCGATGTAGTCGGCCAGCAGCGGCAGCGCGAACAGGTGGTCCACCGGGCCGTCGAAGAAGCCCTGGATCTGCGCGGTGTGCAGGTCCACCGCCATCAGGCGGTCGGCGCCGGCCTGGCGGAGCAGGTCGGCGACCAGACGGGCCGAGATGGGCTCGCGGCCGAGGTGCTTCTTGTCCTGGCGGGCGTAGCCGTAGAACGGCAGGATCGCGGTGATGCTCTTGGCGGAGGCCCGCTTCAGAGCATCGATCATGATCAGCTGCTCCATGATCCACTGGTTGATGGGAGCCGTGTGGCTCTGCATCACGAAGCAGTCCGCGCCACGGGCGGACTCCAGGAAGCGGACGTAGATCTCGCCGTTGGCGAAGTCCAGGGCCTTGGTCGGGACCAGCTCGGTCCCCAGCGCCGCGGCCACCTCCTTCGCCAGCTCCGGGTGGGCACGGCCGGAGAAGAGCTTCAGCTTCTTCTCACCCGACGTCGTGATCCCGCTCACTGCACCGTCTCCTCGCGTTGCGGACGCTGGTCCCCACCATCCGACGCGAGCAGGCGCAGCCCGCACGCAAGAGGGGTTCGGGGGAATGTCGGTACGCCTGGACACGGGCGGTTGGCCCAGTGGCGCACGTATGACCTCAAGGTTACGCGCCCGCGCAGAAACCGTCCGCCCCGGGACCGGCGCAGCGGCCCGGGCCGCCCCGTCAGGCCTCCGCCGCCCCGTCCGTCGCAGCCTTCGCGGCCTGGGCGGACACCGTTCCGGAGCGCTTGCGCTCGACCCAGCCCTCGATGTTGCGCTGCTGCGCGCGGTTCACGCCGAGTGCGCCGGGCGGAACATCGGTGGTGATCACCGAGCCCGCGCCGGTGTAAGCGCCGTCACCGATGGTGACCGGGGCGATGAACATGTTGTCCGAGCCGGTGCGGCAGTGCGCGCCGATGACGGTGCGGTGCTTGTTGACCCCGTCGTAGTTCACGGTGACCGAGGCCGCGCCGACGTTGGTGCCCTCGCCGATGGTGGCGTCGCCGATGTAGGAGAGGTGCGGCACCTTGGCGCCCTCGCCCAGCTCGGAGTTCTTCACCTCGACGTAGGTGCCGACCTTCGCCTTGCGGGCCAGCTTCGCCCCCGGCCGCAGGTAGGCGTACGGGCCGGTGGCGGCCAGCTCGCCGATGTCGGCGCGGTCGGCCGTGGTGTTGCTCACACGGGCACCGGCACCGACCCGGGTGTCCTTCAGGGTGGAGTTCGGGCCCACCTCGCAGTCCTCGCCCAGGTGGGTGGCGCCCTGCAGCTGGGTGTTCGGCAGCACGACGGCGTCCGGCTCGTACGTCACCTGGACGTCGATCCAGGTGGTCGCCGGGTCCACCACGGTCACGCCCGCGCGCATCGCCCGCTCCAGCAGGCGGTCGTTCAGCAGCCGGCGGGCCTGCGCCAGCTGGACCCGGTCGTTGATGCCCAGGATGTCCCGGTGGTCCTCGGCGACCACCGCACCGACCCGGTGCCCGGCCTTGCGGAGGATCTCCAGGGTGTCGGTGAGGTACTCCTCGCCCTGCGAGTTGTCGGTGGTCAGCTCGGCCAGCGCCTCGGCCAGCAGCTTGGCGTCGAAGGCGAAGACGCCCGAGTTGATCTCGGTGATCGCGCGCTGGGTCGCGGTGGCGTCCCGCTCCTCGACGATCGCGGCGACCGTGCCGTCCTCGTCACGCAGGATCCGGCCGTAGCCGAAGGGCTCGGGGACGACGGCGGTCAGCACGGTGACGCCGTTCTGCTGCGCCTCGTGCGACTTCGCCAGCCGGCGCAGGGTGTCCCCGGTCAGCAGCGGCGAGTCCCCGGCGGTGACGATCACCGTGCCGTCCAGCGTCACACCGTCGGCGGCCAGCGCCTCCAGCGCGGTCCGCACCGCGTGGCCGGTGCCGTTCTGCTCCTCCTGGACCACCGGGCGGGCGGCCGGGTAGTGCGCCGCGAGGTGCTCCTCGACCTGCTCGCGCTGGTGCCCGACCACCACGACGAGCTGGCCCGGCGTCAGTTCCCCGGCCGCCGAGACCGCATGACCCACCAACGAGCGCCCGCACACCTCGTGCAGCACCTTGGGCAGCTTGTTCGACTTCATCCGGGTCCCGCCACCGGCGGCGAGCACGACAACGGCGGCAAGCGAATTGGCACCCATGCGGGAAGGCTCCTCAGTAGGTTCACAGAGAGGGCAGAGCAGGCCCGGTCCGGACTCAGGCCGGTCGCCATTCGCACAGTCCGTCGAGCGGCACCGACAATACCGGCGCTTCCGGAGAACACCTGAACGCGTAGAGGCTCCGCCGCTAGGATTCGAACCCAGACAAAGGCCTCCAAAGGGCCCTGTGCTGCCATTACACCACGGCGGATGGTAGCTCAGACCCTACCTGAGCCAACCCCGGTCTGGGTATCGGCTGTGGCGATCCGAGGGCCCCGCTCCACCGGAACCGCCGGGCCCGGCCGGCCTCGCCGCCGACCGGCCGCCCTCCGCCGCGGGGCGCCTGAGGGTCGTTCGGACGAACCCCGCCGACACCCCGCACCGGTGCGCCGCCCCGACCCGGACCCCGCCGCGCAGCCCGCCGGGCCCCGGTCGCTCCCGATGCGTGCGTGTGCGACCCGTTCGATACGGGTCGGGCCCCGGGTTCATCCATCCAGTCGGGTGAATTCACTCAAGCGCCGCGCGGCGGTGTGTTCCGCTGGACACGGAGCGCAACCTACGATGCCGTAAGTTACGCCAACGTAGGCTCCGCTCTGTCCCGTTCGGGACGCCGCGAAGGGACGCCCATGACCATCCAGGCCGGCGAGGCGCGCACGGGGGCCGCCGAACTCCCCGACCCCTCCCCCGATCCCTCCGCCGACGCGGCGACCCGGCTGTCCGCGACCCGCGGCGGCGAGCAGCAGGGCCCCGCCGAGCGGATCGCGCTCGCGCTGTTCATCCTGGTGCCGTTCGCCGCCCTGGTCGCCGCCGTGCCGGTGGCCTGGGGCCGGGGGCTCGGCTGGACGGACGTGGCGGTCACCGTCGCCATGTACTTCCTCACCTGTCACGGCATCACGGTCGGCTACCACCGCTACTTCACCCACGGCGCCTTCAAGGCCCCCCGCCCGATGCGGCTGGCCCTGGCGATCGTCGGCAGCCTCGCGGTCGAGGGCCCGCTGGTGCGCTGGGTCGCCGACCACCGCAAGCACCACCGGTTCAGCGACAAGGACGGCGACCCGCACTCGCCCTGGCGCTACGGCGAGAGCGTCCCCGCACTGATCAGGGGCCTGTGGTGGGCGCACATGGGCTGGATGTTCGACGAGGAGCAGACCCCGCAGCTCAAGTACGCGCCGGACCTGGTCCGCGACCCGGCGCTGCGGCGGATCTCCCGGCTGTTCTGGCTCTGGACCACCATCTCGCTGCTGCTGCCCGCCCTGGTCGGCGGCCTGGTCAGCCTCTCCTGGCAGGGCGCGCTGTCCGCCTTCTTCTGGGGATCGCTGGTCCGGGTCGCCCTGCTGCACCACGTCACCTGGTCGATCAACTCGATCTGCCACGCGGTCGGCCGCCGCCCGTTCCGCTCCCGGGACCGCTCCGGGAACGTCTGGTGGCTCGCGGTGCTCTCCTGCGGCGAGTCCTGGCACAACCTGCACCACGCCGACCCGACCTCGGCCAGGCACGGGGTGCTGCGCGGGCAGATCGACTCCTCGGCCCGGCTGATCCGCTGGTTCGAGCTGGCCGGCTGGGTCCGGGACGTCCGCTGGCCGGACGCGCAGCGGATCGCCGCCCGCCGCGCCGCATGAGGCGGCGCTTCCAGCATGATGTAGGGGTGAACGGGAGCAGCGCAGACAGCACAGGCGGTCACCACAGCACGCGGACGGACGCGGCGCCCGGAACGGCGCCGGCCCGTCCGCGGGCCGCCGCAGCGGCGGGCGCGGCCTCCGACGGCACGACCACCGGCGGCCCGGCCCCCGGCGACGGGACCGGGCAGGGCGGGGACCGGCCCGCCACCGCCCCCGCCCCGCGCCGCCGGGGCGGCCGGGTCCGGATGACCGGCAAGCAGCGCCGGGAGCAGCTGCTGGAGATCGGCCGGACGGTCTTCGCGGAGCGCGGCTACGACGGCACCTCGGTGGAGGAGATCGCCGAGCGCGCCGGGGTCTCCAAGCCCGTGGTGTACGAGCACTTCGGGGGCAAGGAGGGGCTGTACGCGGTGGTGGTCGACCGCGAGATGCAGCTGCTGCTGGACATGGTGACCGGGGCGCTCACCGGCGGGCACTCGCGCGAGCTGCTGGAGCAGGCCGCGTTCGCGCTGATGGACTACATCGACACCTCGACGGACGGCTTCCGGATCCTGGTCCGGGACTCCCCGGTGGCCCAGTCGACCGGTACCTTCGCCTCGCTGATCAGCGACATCGCGACCCAGGTCGAGGACATCCTGGGCCTGGAGTTCAAGTCCCGGGGCTTCGACGCCCGGCTGGCCCCGATGTACTCGCAGATGCTGGTCGGGATGGTCGCGCTGACCGGCCAGTGGTGGCTGGAGGTCCGCAAGCCGGACAAGGCGACGGTGGCGGCGCACCTGGTGAACCTGGCCTGGCACGGGCTGGAGGGGCTGGAGCGGCACCCCCGGCTGGTCGGCGACCGCACGGCCTGACCGCCCCCGGGCCGGGGCCCGGGCCCCGGTTCCGGCCCCCACCTCCCGGCCCCGCCTCCCGAGCCCGGCCGCCGCGTGCCACCGGCTACCGCTCGACCCCCACCGGCTACCGCTTGACCCCCACCGCGAAGATCCGCCGGAACGGGAAGACCGTCCCGTGCGGCCCGGCCGGGTAGGCCCCGCGCAGCAACCGCCCGTACTCGTCGAGGAAGGCGGCCCGGTCGGCCGGGTCGGTGAGCCGGCCGAGGACGGGACGCAGCGCCGTCCCCTTGACCCACTCCAGCACCGGGTCCGGCCCCGGCAGCAGCGTGCTGTAGGTGGTCTCCCAGACGTCGGCGGCGCAGCCGGCCCCGGCGATGGCCTCCAGGTACCGTCCGGGCTCGTGGACGCCGGTGCGGACGGCGTCGTCGCCGAGCGTCCCGCGCCAGCGCGGGCTGCGGCGCAGTTCGGCGAGCAGGACGTGGCTGGGGGCCTCGAAGTTGCCGGGCACCTGGAAGGCCAGCACCCCGCCCGGCTTCAGCGCGTCCGCCCAGCGCGGCAGCAGCGCCAGGTGCCCGTCCAGCCACTGGAGGGTGGCGTTGGAGGCGATCAGGTCGGGCCCGGCCGGGGCCGGGTCGTAGTCGCGGGCGTCGGCGAGCAGGTACTCGGCGGTGGGCTCGCCCCCTGTGCGGGCGGTCTCCAGCATCGGGGCGGAGCTGTCGACGCCGGTGATCCGGGCCTGCGGCCAGCGTTCGCGCAGGACGGCGGTGGAGTTGCCGGGGCCGCAGCCGATGTCGAGGATCGTCGCGGCGGGTTCGTTCGGCAGGGCGGGGACGCGGGCGAGCAGGTCGCGCAGCGGGCGGGTGCGTTCGTCCGCGAAGCGCAGGTACTGCGCCGGGTCCCAGACGGGGCTGGTCATCGTTCACCTCGCAGGTATCTCGACATCAAGATATCTCGGTTTAGCCTTGCTGGCACATTTCTCGATGTCAAGAGACTTCACATCGACACATCCACCGATACACTGATCGTCATGGAGGACGAGGTCGACAGGCTGGTCGCAGCGTGGCGCCGGGAGCGCCCCGACCTCGACGTGGAGCCGCTGGAGGTGCTCAGTCGGGTCAGCCGGCTCGCCCGTCACCTCGACCGCGCCCGTCGCACCGCCTTCGCCGAGCACGGCCTGGAGCCGTGGGAGTTCGACGTGCTGACCGCCCTGCGGCGGGCCGGCTCGCCGTACCAGCTCTCCCCCGGCCAGTTGCTCACCCAGACCCTGGTCACCTCCGGCACCATGACCAACCGGATCGACCGGCTCACCGGCAAGGGCCTGGTCAAGCGCCTGCCCGACCCCGACGACCGGCGCGGCGTGCTCGTCCGGCTCACCGACGACGGCCGTGACCGCGCCGACCAGGCGCTGGCGGGCCTGCTGTCCCACGAGCGGGAACTGCTCGCCCAGCTCAGCCCCGGCCAGCAGGGCGAACTCGCCGCCCTGCTGCGGCTGTTGGTCGCCCCCTTCGACAACATCCCGGGCTGACACCCGGCCCGCCGGGGCGCCGCGCCGCCGGGACCGGACAGCGGGACGGCGAGGCCCGGGGAGCACCGCGTCCGCCCCGCTACGGCGCGGAGGCGATGGACGGCGGCACGGCCGGCTCCGCGGGGCTGACCCCCGCCCGGCGCGCCACCGCGACGGCGGCCAGCGTGGAGTGCACCCCCAACTTCCCCAACACGTTCTGCATGTGGGTGCGGACGGTGTGCGGCGACAGGTACAGCCGTTCCGCGACGGCCTGCCGGCCCAGCCCCGCCACCATGCAGCGCAGGATCTGCTTCTCCCGGGGCGTCAGGGTGTCCACCAGCCGCTCGCTCTCGGTGCGGTCCCGCCGGGCGGTGGTCAGCTCGCGGATCACCCCGGTGAGCAGCAGCGGCGGCAGGTGGGTCTCGTCCCGCAGCACCCCGCGGACCACCGCGAGCAGCCGGGCCAGCGAACTCTCCTTCGCCACCCAGCCGGTAGCGCCCACGTGCAGGGCCCGGGCGGCGCGGTGCGGGTCGTCCGCGGTGGCCAGCACCACGGCCCGCAGCCCCGGGTGGGCCCGGCGGAGCCGGCCCAGCAGGGTGATCCCGTCCGGCGGCGGGGCGGCGGGCCTCAGCTGTTCGGCCCGCAGGTGGTCGGTGCGCAGTTGGTCGACCCGCGGCCGTTCGGTGCGCAGTTGCTCCGGCGGGCGGGCGGCGGCCCCCGGAGCGGCCGGTGCGCCACCCGCCCGGCGCGGCGGCGGGACGCCCGGAGCCGGGCGGCGCCGGGCCTCCTCGGCCGTTTCGGCGCCGGGCCTGGCCCGGGCCCCCGGCGCGGCGGCCCCGGCCCCCAGGTCGGCGTCGATCAGCGCCACGTCGTAGGCCCGCCCCTCGGTGGCGGCGCGCTCCAGCGCCCGCTCGGCGGCGGCCGCACTGCCGGCCGCGCCCACCTCCACGTCGGGCTCGGCGGCGAGGGCCGCGGCCAACGCCTCGGCGAAGATCCGGTGGTCGTCGACCACCAGGACCCGGATCCGCCCCATCGTCACTACCCCCTGCTCAGAGCGCCCGAGCCCGGGGACGGGGACCGGTCCGGCGGTCGCGTTCCGGACCCGCCGTTCCGCCCGCCCACCGGTGGCCGGTGAAGCCGAAAGGACGCCGGCCCCACCGGTACCGCACTCAGCGTACGGGCCGGGAAACACTCCCGTGGCGGTTCGGTGAAGTTTCGTCAGGAGGTGTCCGAGTGGCCGGACTTGACCGGTCGGACGGCCCGGGGAGCGCCGCTCGCAGCGCCCCGGAACCGTACCGACCGACCGGCTTCGCCCGTACCGTCGGCCGGCCTCAGCCGGCGTGCTGCTCCAGCGTGAACTTCCAGGCGTCGGCGACGATGTCGTCCAGGTTCGGGCGGCGCGGCGTCCAGCCCAGCGCCTGGTGGGCGCGCTCGGCGGAGGCCACCAGCACGGCCGGGTCGCCGGCCCGGCGCTCGGCGACCTGCACCGGGATCTCCCGGCCGGTGACCCGCTTGACCGACTCGATCACCTCGCGCACCGAGAAGCCGCTGCCGTTGCCCAGGTTGCAGATCAGGTGCTCGCCCGGCTTGGCCGCGTCCAGCGCCAGCAGGTGCGCGTCGGCCAGGTCGGCGACGTGGATGTAGTCGCGGATGCAGGTGCCGTCCGGGGTCGGGTAGTCGTCGCCGAACACCGAGATGTGCGGGCGGCGGCCGAGCGCGGCCTGGAAGACCAGCGGGATCAGGTGCGACTCGGGGTCGTGCCGCTCGCCGTAGGAGCCGTACGCGCCCGCCACGTTGAAGTAGCGCAGCGAGACGGCGGCCAGGCCGTGGGCGACGGCCTCGCTGGTGATCATGTGGTCCATGGCGAGCTTGCTGGCGCCGTAGGTGTTGGTCGGCGAGGTCCGGGCGGTCTCGGCGATCGGCACCACCTCGGGCTCGCCGTACACGGCGGCGGTGGAGGAGAACACCAGCTTGCGGACCCCGGCCGTGCGCATCGCGGTGATCAGCTCCAGCGAGCCGGCCACGTTGTTGCGCCAGTACTTCTCCGGGTCCACGACGGACTCGCCGACCTGCGAGGAGGCGGCGAAGTGCAGCACGCCGTCGAAGGAGCCGTCCAGCACCCGGCCGGCCTCCTGGATCCGGCCCTCGACGAACTCGGCACCGGCCGGGACGCCTTCGCGGAAACCGGTCGAGAGGTCGTCCAGGACGGTCACCTCGTGGCCCGCCTCCAGCAGGTGGGCGGCCACCACGCTGCCGACGTAGCCGGCGCCACCCGTGACCAGGTACTTACTCATGATGAGACCTCCAGCGGGCGATGGCCCGCGCGGTCGGCGGCGCCATCGACGGAATGCGTACGACTGCGGTCAATTGTCCCTGCCCGGACGGGTGCTCCGGACCACCGGGACGGCCGGCGTGCGCCCCATCTCGCCTCAGACCTCGGACCGTCTCGCCTCAGCCCTCGGACATCCGCTCCAACAGGCCGGTGCGGGCGGCCACCGCGGCCGCCTCCAGCCGGGTGCGGGCGCCGAGCTTCATCAGCACCCGCTGGACGTGGGTGCGGGCGGTGCTCGCGGCGATCCGCATCCCGGCGGCGATCGCCGCGGTGTCCTCGCCGTCCGCGATCCGGGCCAGCACCTGCACCTCACGACGGGTCAGCAGCCGCAGCAGCCGGACCGCCTCGTCGTCGGGTTCGACCACCGGGCGCAGCAGTTGGTCGAAGGCGCCGCGCAGGACGTCCACCGTCACCGCCGCCTCGCCCGCCCGGGCCCGGCCGATCGCCCGCTCGACCACCTCGATCCGCTCGTCACTGGGCACGTACCCCGCCGCCCCGGCCGCGAACGCGCAGGCCACACCCCGGAGTTCACCCACCGGGCCGAGGACGATCACGGCCACCTCGGGGCGCTCCCGGCGGATCCGCCGCAACCCGTCGAAGGCCCCCGGCTCCCCCGGCGCGGCGACCCCGAGCAGGCACACCTCGGGCCGTCGTCCGGCCACCAGGTCGGCGGCGGTGCCGGCCGGCGAGCCGACCGCGAGCACCCGGTGGCCGCGCAGTTGGAGCGCGGTGGCCAGTGCCTCGGCCAGCAGCCGGTGGTCGTCGACCACCACGAGTCGAACGCCCATGACGCCCTCCAGCTCGGGGTCCGGCTCGCGCCCGCACCCCTCGGGCGGGCGGCCGATGACGCACCATCACAACGCATTCCGTACCCGACCCGCTAGGCCGCCCCGCGTCGGGCACGACCCGCCCCGGTCAGGCACGGAGAACGCGAAAGACCCCCGCCGTGAGGCGGGGGTCTTCCAGTTGAGCCCCCATGCGGAATCGAACCGCAGACCTTCTCCTTACCATGGAGACGCTCTACCGACTGAGCTATAGGGGCTTGCCGGGTTTGTTTTCCCGGGCCGGTCGAACAAGGAAGACATTACACGGCCGTCGGCCCGGAAGGGAAATCGGCTCCGCCCCCGGCCCGCGCCCGGCCCGCACCCGGGAATCCGGCCCCGCCCGCCGACGCGACCACGGCCTCCGGCACGACCGCGACCGCTACTGCGACCACGGCTGCGACCACGGCTGCGGCTGCGGCTGCGGCTGCAACCGTTACTGCGCCGGTCCGGCGTGCGCCGCGTCGAACTCCTCGCGGGCCGCGAGCATCTGCAGGGCGCGCCGCTCCGTCCAGCGCCCGAGCGGGGCGACCAGTTCGGCCAGCTCCCGGCCGAGCGGCAGCAGGTCGTAGACCACCCGAGGCGGCGTCTCCGGGAAGACCGTGCGGAGCACCAGGCCGCTGCGCTCCAGATGGCGCAGCGACTGGGTGAGCATCTTGCGGCTGACCCCGCCGACCGCGCGCTGGAGCTCGGAGAACCGCTGCGGCCCGCAGGCGGAGAGGCTCATCAGGATCAGCATCGACCACTTGTCGGCGAGCTCGGCGAACATCTCGCGACTGGGGCAGAGCTGGGCGAAGACGTCGAGCTCCTGCTCCTGCCCGCAGCCCGGCCCGCAGCCCTGCGCGCGGTCCTGTTCCTGGTGCCGTCCGGCCCCGGTCTGGGCCGCTTCCTCCGTCGTCATACCGCCAGGGTAGACCCGTGGTCTCCGATCCGCTCTTGGTAACCAATGGAGACCTGGTCTACATTGGAGACCGAAGGGCAGGCCCGGCAGGCCGGCCCCGGCCCGGGGCACCGCCGTGTCCGCGTCCCGCCCCGTCGCCCTCCACCTGCCGTCTCCACCCGCCGTTCCCACCCGCTGTTCCCAGCCGCCGTACCCACCTGCCGTCCAGCCCGCACAGGAGCGCCCACATGACCGCCGTCCGCCCGACCGTCGCCCTCGCCTACCACTCCGGCTACGGCCACACCGCCGTGATCGCCGAGGCCGTCGCCCGCGGCGCAGCCGCCGCCGGCGCCGAGGTCCTCACGATCGCCGTCGACACCATCACCGAGGAGCAGTGGGCCCAGCTGGACGCCGCCGACGCGATCGTCTTCGGCTCCCCCACCTACATGGGCACCGCCTCCGGCGCCTTCCACGTCTTCGCCGAGGCCACCAGCAAGCGCTGGTTCACCGACGCCTGGAAGGACAAGGTCGCGGCCGGCTTCACCAACTCCGCCTCCAAGAGCGGCGACAAGGCCGGCACCCTCGGCTTCTTCCAGACCCTCGCCGCCCAGCACGGCATGAGCTGGGTCAACCTCGGCCTCAAGCCCGGCTGGAACGCCACCACCGCCACCGAGAACGACCTCAACCGCCTCGGCTTCTTCAACGGCGCCGCCGCCTCCTCCCCCAGCGACGCCGGCCCGGAGGCCGTCCACAAGGCCGACATCGCGACCGCCGAGCACCTCGGCGAGCGCGTTGCCCGGCACACCGCGATCGTGCTGGCCGGCCGCGCCGCCCTGGCGACCCTCGCCGGCTGACCCCGCCCCCGCCACGGCTACGCCGCCGGATCCGCCCCCAGCACGGGCGCCCGGCGGCGTCCGCCGTCCACCGCCGCCAACTCCGCGCCCACGGTCTCCGGCAGCAGCCACAGACACCCCAGCGCCAACGCGCCCAGCACCGCCAGGTACCAGCCGACCGGCTGCGCCGTCCCGTACACCTCCGTCAGCCTGGTCGCCACCAACGGCGTCGTCGCCCCGCCCACCACGCCGCCCAGGTTGTACGTCAACGCGGCACCCGTGTAGCGCACCCGGGTCGGGAACAGCTCCGGCAGGAACGCCGCCACCGGCCCCATCAGGCACCCCAGCACCACCAACGCCCCGGCCAGCGCCAGGAACATCAGCGGTGGACGCACCGTCTCCAGCAGCGGGAACAGCACCAGCGACCACGCCGCCGCCAGGCCCGTCGCCCACCGCATCGTCCGGCGCCGGCCCCACCGGTCACTGCGCACGGCACTCAGCCACACCGTCCCCGCCCCGACCACCGAGCCGACCAGCAGCATCGCCAGCACCAGCGTGCTCGCCACCCCCAGCCCGGACGTCGCGTACGCCAGCGCGTACGTGGTGGTCAGGTAGAACAGCGCGTACCCGAAGGTGATCGCCCCGCCCCCGGCCAGCACCGGCCGCCAGTGCTCGCGCACCACCTCCACCACCGGCGGACGGTCCCGCTCCTCGTCCACCCGGAACAGCGGCGTCTCCGCCAGCCGCAGCCGCACGAACAGCCCCACCGCCACCAGCGCGAGCGAGGCCACGAACGGCACCCGCCAGCCCCACTCCCGGAACGACCGCTCGTCCAGGCCCAGTTGCAGCGCCAGGAACGCCCCGTTCGCCAACACGAACCCGCCCGACGGCCCCAACTGCAGGAACCCCCCGTACCGCCCGCGGCGCTCCGCCGGGGCGTTCTCCGCGATCAGCAGCGCCGCGCCGCCCCACTCCCCGCCCAACCCCACGCCCTGGCACACCCGCAGCACCACCAGCAGCGCCGGCGACCACCAGCCCCACACCGCGAACCCCGGCAACAACCCCACCGCCGCCGTCGCCAGGCCCATCAGCAGCAGCGACACCACCAGCGTCGCCTTCCGCCCCACCCGGTCCCCGAAGTGCCCGAACACCACCGCCCCCAACGGCCGGGCCAGGAACGCCACCGCGTACACCGAGAACGCCGCCAGCAACGCCCCCACCGTCCCCAGCCCGGGAAAGAACACCGGCCCGAACACCAGGGCGGCAGCCGTCCCGTAGAGGAAGAAGTCGTAGAACTCGATCGCCGTCCCGATCAACGCCGCAGCCGCGGCCCGCCGCAACTGCCCGACCCGCGCAGTACCCTCCGCATCCATACCACCCACCCTCGCCACCACCGGGCCGCCCCCACCAGCCTCCACCCGGGTGACCACGGCGCGCCTCCACCGCCCCCACGCCCCCTCCCACCCCACGCAGAAGCCCGGGCGCCGCACCTGCGACACCCGGGCCCGTCCGTCAACCACCCACCGGTTAGCCCGGGTACGGGTTCCCCCCGGACCGTGCTGCGGCCCGCCGCCGCAGCACGACGAACACCACCCCGGCCACCACCGCCAGGCCGACCACCACCCCGGCCACCACCGGCAGCACGCCGCCCGACCCGGACGCCGCGTCCGCCTCCGCCCGCGCGGTCGGGCCACCCACCGCCACGTCGCTCGGGCTCCCACCGGGACTCGGCACCGCGGTCGCCGGCGCCGACGACGGCGAGCCCGCCGACGGACTCGCGCTGGGCACGGGATCCACCACCGGAACCGGCGACACATCCGCCGGGCCGGGGTCCCCGGGATCCGTCAGGGCGACCCGGGGGCGTACCACGCCGTACCCGACGTCGTTGTTGCGAGCAGAGCCGTCGGTGGGCTTGCTCGCCGTGTTGATGAGGACCCGAAGAACCTGGTTCGCAGTCCAGTCCTTGTGCACCGACCAGACCAGGGCCGCCGACGCGGAAACCAGGGCAGCCGCATCGGATGTGCCATGGCTCTTGCAGTAACCGGTGTTGCCGGTGCATGCCTCGATCATGTCCACGCCGGGAGCTGCAAGAACTACCTGCGGTCCCTGCTGGGATTCCGAAGTCGCAACGACATCACGGCCGACCGCGCCCACTCCGACGACATCGGGCAACGCACTCGGGTACTCCGCGAGGTTTCCGGACTCCGCCGAATTCCCGACGCTGGAAACCACCAGTACGCCCTTGCTCCTGGCCCACCTCAAGGTCTTGTTCAGCTTCTCGACATCGCCGGGCGAAGTGGAGACGGCGGAAATCCCCTGCGAGATATTGATGACCTTCGAACCCTGGTCAACCGCGTAGGTGACGGCCTGCCCGACCTGGCCGAGGAAGTCGGTCGAAACGACCGGCCCGACGGTCCCATTGTTGATCTTCAGCGGGAGAATCTTGGCTCCGGGCGCAAGTCCGTAAGCACCTGTACCACCATTGGACTTTCCCGTCCCGGCAATCAGGCTGGCCATCTGCGTGCCGTGCCCGTCACCGTAGGAACCGACGCCACCAGCCCCCCCGCTGAAGTCCTTACCGGACAGGAACTGCCCCGCCAGGTCCGGATGATCCAGCTTGAAACCACCGTCGATCACCGCGACGGTGATCCCGTCCCCCTTCGAGACCTTCCACATCTCCGGGGCGTGCATCGCGTCCAGATGCCACTGGTCAGGACGAATCGGACCATCGGCGATCGCAGGTCCTGCGACCGGGCCGACCACGACTCCGACCGCCACCAGCGACGCCGCGAACACTCGCAGACGTGCTCGCCTATTCGTCCGCCCCATCACCACTCCTCGTCGCCCTCTCCGCAGACCGGGAAAGCATGCCCGAACAGGTCTGCCCGGCCACGGAGCGAGCCCAGTGGCCGGGCAGACGATGTCGTCCTACTCAACCACGTCGGGGTTGCTGTGCGGCGTACCGCTGGTCCAGGTCTCCTCGTCCTCGTGCAGGTAGTCCGCCCGATTACGGCGATCCCGTTCCTTCCGGTTGCCGTGGCCGCCCGCCCCCGGGGCCATCATGCCGTTCTGTCCGGAGCGGGCACCGCCCTCGGCAGCCTCCGCCGCGGCCGCCCGGTTGCGCAGCCCCGTACCGCCGGGGGTGAACTCACCGGCGGCGGCCGGGCCCTTGCGGCCACCGACCGTGCCGCCCGGGGTCGAGGTCAGACCCCGACCGCGCGAGCCCCCGGCGCCGCCGACGACACCGTGGCCGCCGCCCATGCCCGGGTGCATGCCGCCCGTGCCGCCCGTGGACGATCCGCCGATCCGGCCACCGCCCGGCGCGCCCTCACGGCCGAAGACCGTGCCGCTGGGCAGGCCCGGGGTACCGGACTTGCCGGGAATCGAGCCGCCGCCGAAGGGGCCCGTGCGCGCGGGGATCGAACCGCCGCCGGTGCCCGGGATGCTGCCGATACCCCGGGTCGGAACGGAGCCGCCACCGGTGCCGCCCGGGTAGCCGGCGACCGGTCCGCCGCCCGGCAGCCCGGGCAGGCCGTCGGGGCCGCCCGGATAGGACGGAGTTCCACCCGGGCCGCTTCCGGCACCGACCGGGACGGTCTGGTCCGGCAGGGTCGGGAGGCTGTCGAGGCCGGTGCCCGGGCGGTGAACCGGATCCGACGGGGTGGACGGCGGGACCGGAGTGCCCGGGTCCTGCGGCGGCGGGGGCAACTGGCCACGGTCATACGGCGGAACCGGGTCACTGTGACCGGGGTGGATAGGCTCCTCCCGGTTCCACACCGGGTCCCGACGCGTCATCACGGGGCCACCGTCGTTACCGCTGGGCGGACCGTAACTTCCCTTGACACTTCCGCTGGTGGAACGGGTCCTGGGCAGGGCGCCGCCACCGTAGCTCCCGCTGCTACTGCCACTGCTCGAGTAGTCGGACGATCCGTCCCGGTTCGTCTCGGGCGTCCCCGGCAGCACCACGTTGTCGCCGAGCCCGGTCAGCGTCGTCGTCGCCGCGGTATAGGCCTCGCCCAGCTTCTCCATCTGACGGATGGCTTCCTGGTGCGCGTCGTAGAGCTCCTTCGTCCCGGCCATGGCCTGCGTCTCGGAGACCCAGGCCGGGTTCTTGCGCTTCATGGCCGCGTCGATGTCCGCCGTGGAAGGGCCGTTCGGGTACCAGCCGAAGGTCTTCAGCTGCCTGACCACCTCAGGGTCGGGAGCGCTCTGCGTCTTTCGTCCGTTCACCCACTTCAGAGCATCCGGGGGCACCGGTGGCATCGCGGCCTTGGCCGTGCTGAGCGCCTCACCGGCCTGGTTCATGGCGTCACCCGCACCCACCGAGTAGGTTCCCAGCTTCTCGGCGGACTGCTGCAGGTTCCCGGCCCACGTCTTGAAGTTCTCCGCGGCGTGGCCTTCCCAGGTGACCTTGGAGAGGTGCGACTTGAGCGCCTCGCTCAGCTCCTTGAGCACGCCGCCGGCCTGCTGCAGCTTCGCGGCACGGCTCAGAACCGTCGTGGGGTCGGTTCCGTTGACCATGGCCAGAAGCACTTCATGGTCCATGCCTTCGAACTTCGACTGGACTGCCACTATTTTCTCCCCGTTCCCCGTGAACTGTCTCCGCCGACCGCGATCAGAAGCCGTCGGCGCCGGTCCGCTTCGACCCGGGCCCACTCGTCCCCGTCAGACCCGCGTTCTTCGCGACCGCGTTCTGATCGTCCGTCGCGTTGTCCTCGTTGGTCGAGTAGTTCTGCGCCGTCGACGTGACCGCTTTCTGCATCGCCTTGATCTGCGCCGTGAAGTCCTTGTGCAGCTTGACGAGCTGGGTGTGGACCTTCTCGTACGTGGAGGAGAGCGCTACCGCTTCCACGAACTGGTGGGCCTGGTCGCCGCTGACGAGATTCTGCTGGGACACGTTCTGCGCGGCGAGCTTGTACGGAGCAGCCTCGGAACCCTCCATCGCGGCGAGCAGCGCCTCGATCTTCTTCGCGAACGCGGTGAGCGTATCGAGTTCGATCTTGACGTCGTGCTTCCCGAAGGCCGCCACCAGGTCGCCCGCGCTGACGTTCGTCTGCGCCGTACTGAAGACGGGGGCGAGTTTGACCCCGTGCCCCCAGGGCAGCGGGATCGTCGGCCCGTCCAGCATGAACAGCGGCGCATCCGGTGCCCCCGCCGGGGCCGCCCCCGCGGCCGGCGTACTCGGATCCGTCACAGCAATCCACCTCTCCCCCGTACGGCCGGCGCGGCGCCGGGAGCCCCCCGTGCCGTCCGCCGTGCCGCTACACACCGTCAACTTCTCGGTCTTGCCGTCCTGGTCGGTTCGACCGCCCGTTCCGTGGGCGGATTCCGCCTCCGTCATGGTAGCCACCGCCCCTGTCGGCCGGGCAGGACCCTTGGGCGGCCCGGACCCGATCGGTACGAACTCGACATGTACGACCGGCCTCCGGGGCCCTGGGTAGACTGACCCGGTACGCCCCATCTGCCGTGCAATGTCGCCCAGCAGCGTTCCGTGGCCGCAGAACGGACGTGACGACATGCCCGAGCGCAAGCCGAAGCCGACCCCCTGGTGGGCCCGTGCCGTACGGCCGGCCCGGCCACCGGTGCCCGTGCGGCTGATGGTGCGGGCGGCGGTGGGCATGGCGGTGCCGTTGACGGTGGGGTTGCTGTTCCACCGGCTGGACCTGGGGGTGTTCGCCGGGCTGGGGGCGATGCACGCGACGATGAACGACCGCGTCGAGCCCGTGGGGCTGCGGACGGCGAGGATCGGCTCGGCGGTGGCGGCTTCGGCACTGGGGATGCTGGTCGGCACGATGCTGCAGCACGTGCACGCGGGTCCGGCGGTGCTCGGTGTCGGTCTGACGCTCACGGCCTTCGTGTCGGGCGCGCTGAGTGCGACGGGTCCGCGCGGCTCGGCGGCCGGGATGCTGTTGCTGGTGTCGGCGGCGCTGGGCAGTGGGATGCCGTTGCCGGCGCCGTGGTGGGCGGCGGCGCCGATGATGCTGGCGGGTGCCGGGTTCGTGGTGCTGCTCGGGCTGCCGGGCGGCGGGCGCGGCCGTCCGGAGGCGGATCCGCGCAACCGGGCGCTGGCCGCCGTGTTCGAGGCGCTCGGCCGGACCCTGGCCGAGCTGGGCACCGCGCGGGGCGCGGCGTCCCGCCGGGTGCTGACGGCCCGGCTGAACCAGCTGCAGGACCTCCTCCCGCAGCACGGCCGGACGGACCGCCCGACCGACCGCCCGACCGACCGCCGGGGACGCCTGCGACCGATGTACGAGGCCACGTTGGCGGCCACCGAGGCGGCGACCGGCCTGCTGTGGGCCCGGCGGCCGGTGCCGCCGGAGGTGGCCGAGGTGCCGGGCCTGCTGGCGCGGGCCGTACGGCGGGGCGGCGGCGAGGTGACGGTGCCGGACTGGCAGCCGGACACCCCGGCCCGGCAGGCCCTGGACGTGGCCCTGCGGGCCGCCGCCGACACGGTCGCGGGCCGCCCGACGCCGGTCGGCACCGCGCCCGCACCACCGCCCGACCCGTGGCGGCTCAGGGGCCGGCTGCTGTCCGGCCCGTCGCTCCGGTACGGCCTGCGGGTCGCGCTGTGCATCGCGGTGGGCTCGGCGGTCACGGCCAACTACCCGCTCAGCAAGAGCTACTGGGTGCCGATGACGATTGCCTTCGTGCTGAAGCCCGACCTCGGTTCGGTGTTCCTGCGCGCGGTGAGCCGCGCGGTCGGCACGGTGCTCGGCGTGGTGGTGACGGCGGCGCTGCTGTCGCTGACCACCGAGGAGTGGCCGCTGACGGCGGTCGCGGCCGGCTGCGTGGCGCTGCTCCCGTACGTCACGGCGGCGCACTACGGGCTGAACACGGTGGCGATGACGCCGATGGCGCTGGTGCTGCTGCAGCTGGGCGGGCAGAGCAGTGCGGCGGAGTTCTGGCCCCGGGTGCTGGACACGGTGCTGGCGAGCGCGATCGTGCTGCTCTTCGGCTACCTGCTGTGGCCGGAGCGCCCGCGCCACCGGATCGAGCCCCGGCTGGTGACCGCGGCGACCGCACTGCGCGCCTACCTCGACGCGGTGACCGACCACCGGACCGGCGAGGTGTGGCTCCGTCGCACGGCCTACCGGTCGCTGGCGGACGCCCGGCACGAGGTGCAGCTGGGGCTGTCCGAGCCGCCGCCCACCGGCCGGCTGGCCGAGCAGTGGCTGCCGGCCACGGCGGCGCTGGAGCGCCTCGGCGGGGCGGTCGCGGCGTTCGCCGCACAGATCCGCTACGGCGGCCGGGTGCCCGATCCGGTGGAGGCGGACCGGGTCCGCCGGGCGCTGGACGAGCTGACGGCGGCCGCCCGGGAGCACCGCCCGCCGACCGGGGCCGAGGCCCGGCCGAGCACACCGCACGACCCGGCGCTGAGCGCGCTGGGCCGTGCGGCGGACGAGCTGGAACTCCTGCTCAGGAAGGGCTAGTCCAGCAGGGCCGCCGTTGAACGGCCCGTCCCCGGGGGCCGTCGCAGAACAGCCCGTCCCCGAAGGCCGTCACAGAACGGCCCGTCCCCGGGGGCCGGTTCAGACCTGCTCGGCCAGCTCCAGCCAGCTCATCTCCAGCTCCTCCTTCTCCTCCCGGACCGCGCGCAGCTGCCCGTCCAGCTCCGCGACCTTGGAGAAGTCGGCGGCGTGCTCGGCGAGTTGGGCGTGCAGCTTGGACTCCTTCTCGTCCAGCTTCGCGATCTGCCGCTCGAGCTTCTGCATCTCCTTCTTCGCCGCCCGCAGGTCCCCGCCGGACAGCCCCGGAGCAGCGGCGTCCGCGGCGGCCGGAGCGGCGACAGCGGCAGCAGCAGCCGTGGCGGACGCCGACGCGGCGGCCATCCGCGCCCGCCGCTCCAGGTACTCGTCCACGCCGCCGGGCAGCATCCGCATCTTCTTGTCGCCGAGCAGCGCGTGGACGACGTCCGTGGTGCGCTCGATGAAGAACCGGTCGTGGCTGATGACGACCATCGAGCCGGGCCAGCCGTCGAGCAGGTCCTCCAGCTGGTTGAGGGTCTCGATGTCCAGGTCGTTGGTCGGCTCGTCGAGGAACAGCACGTTGGGCTCGTCCATCAGCAGCCGCAGCAGTTGGAGCCGCCGCCGCTCGCCGCCGGAGAGGTCGCCGACCGGCGTCCACTGCTTGTCCTTGCCGAAGCCGAACTGCTCGCACAGCTGCCCGGCGCTCATCTCCCGGCCCTTGCCGAGGTCGACCCGGGAGCGGACCTGCTCGACGGCCTGCAGCACCCGGGTCTCCGGCTCCAGCTCGGCGACCTCCTGCGACAGGTAGGCCAGGCGCACGGTCTTGCCGACCTTGACCACGCCCGAGGCCGGCTGCACGTCGCCCTCGCTCGCGTACGCGTCGCGCATGGCCCGCAGCAGCGAGGTCTTGCCGGCGCCGTTGACGCCGAGCAGGCCGATCCGGTCGCCGGGGCCGAGCTGCCAGGTGAGGTCCTCCAGCAGCAGCTTGGGGCCGGCCTTGACGGTGACGTTCTCCAGGTCGAAGACGGTCTTGCCGAGGCGGGCGTTGGCGAAGTTCATCAGCTCGCTCTTGTCCCGCGGCTCCGGCACGTCCGCGATCAGGGCGTTGGCCGCCTCGATCCGGTAGCGCGGCTTGGAGGTGCGGGCGGGGGCGCCGCGGCGCAGCCAGGCGAGCTCCTTGCGGGCCATGTTCTGGCGCTTCTGCTCCTCGACGGCCTCGATCCGGGAGCGCTCGGCGCGGGCGAAGACGTAGTCGGAGTAGCCGCCCTCGTACTCGTGCACCTCACCGTGCTGGACGTCCCACATCCGGGTGCAGACCTGGTCGAGGAACCAGCGGTCGTGGGTGACGCAGACCAGCGCGGAGCGGCGCTTCTGCAGGTGCTGGGCGAGCCAGTTGATGCCCTCGACGTCGAGGTGGTTGGTGGGCTCGTCGAGGATGACCAGCTCGGGCGAGCCGAGCAGCAGCTTGGCGAGGGCGATCCGGCGGCGCTCGCCGCCGGAGAGCGGGCCGATGACGGTGTCCAGGCCGTCGGCGAAGCCGGGCAGGTCGAGGCCGCCGAAGAGGCCCTCGATGATGTCGCGGATCCGGGCGTCGCCGAGCCACTCGTGGTCGGCGCGGTCGGCGATGACCTCGTGCCGGATGGTGGCCTTCGGGTCGAGCGAGTCGTGCTGGGTGAGGACGGCCGGTTCGAGGCCGCCGTTCCAGGTGATCCGGCCGCCGTCGGGCTCCTCCAGCTTGGCGAGCATCCGGATCAGGGTGGTCTTGCCGTCGCCGTTGCGGCCGACGACGCCGATCCGGTCGCCCTCGCTCACGCCCAGGCTCACCGCGTCCAGCAGGGTGCGGGTGCCGTAGACCTTCGTGACGGACTCGATGGTGGCGAGGTTGACGGCCACGTGTGCTGCGCTCCTGGGTTCGGCGGTCGCGGGGCGGGCCGGGCCCGCCCCTCTCTCGGGGACGCCCCGATCACCCCCGCCTAATGGGCGGGCCGCGGCCCCCTCACCGCGTCAGCGGGCCGAGGCCCCCGGCACCGGCCCGTACGTGGCGTGCGCCGCCCGGCAGGTGCCGGAGGCCAGCAGCGCCCGGGCGACGGCGGCGGCCGCCTCGGCGTCCTTGGCCAGGAAGGCGCAGGTCGGTCCGGAGCCGGAGACCAGGGCGCCGAGCGCACCCGCCTCGGTGCCGGCCCGCAGGGTGGCGGCCAGCGCGGGGCGCAGCGACAGGGCCGCGGCCTGGAGGTCGTTGGTGAGTGCGGCGGCCAGGGCGACGGCGTCGCCCTCGGCGAGGGCGGCCAGCAGCGCCGGGTCGGCGTCGGGGGTGGCCACGTCGGTGTCGCCGGAGCCGGTGCCGGCCTGCTCGCGCAGCCGGTCGCACTCGCGGAACACGGCGGGGGTGGACAGTCCGCCGTCGGCCACCGCGAAGACCCAGTGGAAGGTGCCCTCGGTCGGGAGCGGCTCCAGGATCTCGCCCCGGCCGCGGCCCAGCGCGACGCCGCCGAGCAGCGCGAACGGCACGTCGGAGCCGAGTTCGGCGGCGAGCTCCAGCAGCACCGGGAGCGGGGTGTCCAGCTGCCACAGCGCGTCGCAGGCGACCAGCGCGGCGGCGCCGTCGGCGCTGCCGCCCGCCATGCCGCCGGCCACCGGGACGGCCTTGGCGATGTGCAGGTGCACACCGGGGTCGGCGATGCCGTGGTGGGCGGCCAGGAGCCGGGCCGCGCGGGCGGCCAGGTTGCTGTCGTCCAGCGGGACGGCGGCGGCGTCCGGCCCGGTGCAGGAGAGCGTGACGCCCTCACCCGGGCTCGCGGTCACCTCGTCCTCCAGCGCGACCGCGAAGAAGACGTTGGCCAGGTCGTGGAAGCCGTCGGCGCGCAGTCCGCCGACCCCGAGCTGGACGTTGACCTTGGCCGGTACCCGTACGGTGATCACTCACTGTCCTTCGCAGGCTTGTGCTCGGCGATCGCGGCGAACTGCTCCACCGTCAGCATCTCGCCGCGCAGCTTGTGGTCGATGCCGGCGGCCGCGAGCGCCTGCTCGGCCCCGGCGGCGGAGCCGGCCCAGCCGGCCAGCGCGGCGCGCAGGGTCTTGCGGCGCTGGGCGAACGCGGCGTCGACCACCGCGAACACCTCCTGGCGGGTGGCGGTGGTCGTCGGCGGCTCGCGGCGGACCAGCGAGACCAGCCCGGAGTCCACGTTGGGGGCGGGCCAGAACACGTTCCGCCCGATCGCGCCGGCCCGCTTCACCTCGGCGTACCAGTTGGCCTTGACCGAGGGGACGCCGTACACCTTGTTGCCCGGCTTGGCGGCGAGCCGGTCGGCGACCTCGCTCTGCACCATCACCAGGGTCCGCTCGATGCTGGGGAAGGTCGCCAGCATGTGCAGCAGGACGGGCACGGCCACGTTGTACGGCAGGTTGGCGACCAGCGCGGTGGGCGCCGGCCCGGGCAGCTCGGTGACCTCCATGGCGTCGCTGAACACCAGGTCGAAGGCGTCCGCCTTGCCCGGCATCCGGCCCGCGACGGTGTCCGGCAGGTGCTGGGCGAGCACCGGGTCGATCTCGACCGCGGTGACGTGCCGGGCGACCTCCAGCAGCGCCAGCGTGAGCGAGCCGAGCCCCGGCCCGACCTCCACCACGGCGTCCTGCCCGGTCACCTCGGCGGCCCGGACGATCCGCCGCACGGTGTTGCCGTCGATGACGAAGTTCTGTCCGCGCTGCTTGGTCGGCTTGACGCCGAACGCGGCGGCCAGCTCCCGGATGTCGGCGGCGCCCAGCAGGTGGCTGTCAGGGGTGGGGTCGGTGGTGCTCACGCGCCAAGGATACGGGCGCGGGCGCCGCCGCCCGGACGCCCCGGACCGGAACGGGCCCGTCCCCGGCCCCGCCGACGCGGGGACCGCGGGGACCGGGGCCCTCGGTCTAGTACCCGAACGCCCGCGCCGTGTTCGCCGCGATCGCCGCCGACAGCTCCTCCTCGGGCAGCCCCAGGGTGGCGGCCATCGAGCGGACCGTGACCGGGATGAGGTACGGCGCGTTCGGCCGCCCGCGGTACGGGTGCGGGGTGAGGAAGGGGGCGTCGGTCTCGACCAGGACCCGGTCGAGCGGGGTGGCGAGCAGGGCGTCCCGCAGCGGCTGGTTGGCCTTGAAGGTGACCGGGCCGGCGAAGGAGAGGTACCAGCCGTGCTCGGCGCAGAC
Organism: Kitasatospora sp. NPDC089797; assembly: GCF_040684795.1. Taxonomy (NCBI): domain Bacteria; kingdom Bacillati; phylum Actinomycetota; class Actinomycetes; order Kitasatosporales; family Streptomycetaceae; genus Kitasatospora; species Kitasatospora sp. NPDC089797. Next base: position 25,235 of record NZ_JBFBGS010000029.1, read on the forward strand.
CTTCGCCATCCCGGCGTCCCCCGAGTAGCAGTGGAAGACGGTCCGCTCCGGGGCGCCCTCGGCGAGCAGCACGGCGATGACGTCCTCGTGGGCGTCGCGGTCGTGGATGACCAGCGCCTTGCCGTGCCGCTTGGCCATCTCGATGTGGCGGCGGAACGACTCCTTCTGGATCTCCACCCCCTCGGGCCCGGTGCGGAAGTAGTCCAGGCCGGTCTCGCCCACGGCGCGGACCTGCGGCAGGGCGGCCAGCGCGTCGATCTCGGCGAGCGCCTCGTCCAGCGCCGCCTGTCCGCCCGCGTGCCGCTGCTGCCCGGACCAGCCGTCCGCGTCGCCGAGGAAGATCCGCGGCGCCTCGTTGGGGTGCAGGGCGACGGCCGCGTGCACCTGCTCGTACTGGGCCGCCAGCTCGGCGGCCCAGCGCGAACCGGGCACGTCGCAGCCCACCTGGACCACCGTGGTGACCCCGACCGAGGCGGCCCGGGCGAGCCCCTCGGCCGGGGTGCCGGCCTGCATGTCGAGGTGGGTGTGCGAGTCGGCCACCGCCACCGCCAGCGGTTCCGGCAGCGGCGGCGGGGTCGACCGGTCGTCGTCCTTCTTCGCCATCAGGAGGCGGGCTTCTCTTCGAGGCGCGGGAACAGGATCTCGCCCTTGGTGACGGTGGCACCGACGGGCAGCCGGCCCCAGTCGCCGGCGGTGGCGACGCGCTGGTCGGCGAGCGCGCCGAGGCCCTCGGCGGCGCCCAGCGAGGCCCACAGCTTCTCGGCGGTGGACGGCATCACCGGGTTGAGCAGCACGGCGGTGCCGCGCAGTGCCTCGGCCGCGGTGTACAGGATGGTGGCCAGCCGGGCCTGCCCGTGCTCCGACTCGTCCTTGGCGACCTTCCACGGCTCCTGGGTGGTGAGGTAGCCGTTGACCTGCTTGACGAACTCGAAGACCGCCGCGAGGCCGCCGGCGAAGTCCAGCTCCTCGCCGATCTTCACGTCGGCGGCGGCGACGGCCGCGGCGAGCCCGTCCGCGACGGCCTGCTCGGCCTCGCCGGCCGCGGTGGCCGCCGGCAGCGCCCCGCCGAAGTACTTGCCGACCATCGCGGCGACCCGGGAGGCCAGGTTGCCGAAGTCGTTGGCGAGCTCGGAGGTGTACCGGGCGGTGAAGTCCTCCCAGGAGAACGAGCCGTCGGTGCCGAACGGGATCGCCCGCAGGAAGTAGTAGCGGTACGCGTCCACGCCGAAGTGCGAGGTGAGGTCGGTGGGCGCGATGCCGGTCAGGTTGGACTTGGACATCTTCTCGCCGCCGACCATCAGCCAGCCGTTGGCGACGACCCGCTTGGGCAGCGGCAGGCCGGCGGCCATCAGCATGGCCGGCCAGATCACCGCGTGGAAGCGCAGGATGTCCTTGCCGACGAGGTGGACGGAGGCCGGCCACAGCTCGGCGAAGCGCTCCGGGTCGCTGCCGTAGCCGGCCGCGGTGATGTAGTTCTGCAGCGCGTCGACCCAGACGTAGAGGACGTGCTTCTCGTCCCAGGGCAGCGGCACGCCCCAGTCGAAGGTGGAGCGGGAGATCGAGAGGTCCTTGAGGTCCTGCTCGACGAAGCGCAGCACCTCGTTGCGGGCCGAGGCCGGCTGGATGAAGTCCGGGTTGGCGGCGTAGAACTCCAGCAGCCGTTCGGCGTAGGCGGAGAGGCGGAAGAAGTAGTTCTCCTCCTCCAGCCACTCGACCGGCCGCTTGTGCACGGCGCAGAGCTTCTCGTCCTCGGTGGCGCCGTCGAGCAGTTCGGCGGGGAGCTTGAACTCCTCGCAGCCGACGCAGTACGGGCCGGAGTAGCCGCCCTTGTAGATCTCGCCCTTGTCGAACAGGTCCTGGACGAACTCCTGCACCCGGGCGGTGTGCCGCTCCTCGGTGGTGCGGATGAAGTCGTCGTTGGCGATCTCCAGGTGCTGCCAGAGCGGCTTCCAGGCCTCCTCGACCAGCTTGTCGCACCACTCCTGCGGGCTGACGCCGTTGGCCTCGGCGGTCCGCATGATCTTCTGACCGTGCTCGTCGGTGCCGGTCAGGTACCACACCTTCTCGCCGCGCTGGCGGTGCCAGCGGGTGAGGACGTCGCCCGCCACGGTGGTGTACGCGTGGCCCAGGTGGGGACGGTCGTTGACGTAGTAGATCGGGGTGGAAACGTAGTACGCCGGGGCGCTCGCCCCGGTGGTGCTGTGGTCTGCAGTGGCCGCCATGGTCGGAAAGCTTAGTCGGGCCCGAACACGCCATTCGACCGCATTCACCGCCGCACGGACCGGGGCCGCCCTCCGCACTGCTCGCGGCGGGCGGCCCCGGTGGTCCGTGCCGGGGCGGTCAGCCCAGCAGCCGCGCCCAGAACCGGGCCCAGCGCCCGCGCGGCCGGTCGGCCCCGGCCACCGGGGTCGCCCCGGTCACTCCGGCGGGCCCCGCGGCCCCGGCCGGCTCGACGCCCGCGGGCTCCGCGTGCGCCGGGTAGCCGGGGGCGTGGTGCCGCAGCTGGTCGGCGGAGGCCACCCGGCCCTCGCGCATGATCCGTACGGTGTGGCCACCGCACCCCGGGCAGGTCGGCTTGAGCAGCGGGGACGGCACCCGGACGCCGTTGGCGTGGTACTCGAACACGATGTGGCCGTCCTTGCCCACGTGGTGCTCGATGTCGTACGCCTGCTCCCAGCCGTACCCGCAGCGCAGGCAGGCGAAGGAGTAGGCCTCCCGTACGGTCTCGACGGGAGTGTGCGCCGCCCCGGCCAGACCGGGGACGCTCAGCGCGTTGCCACTGCGGGGGCTACCGATCGTGTCGCTCATAGCCGTCTCCCAGTGCCCGTCGGGCGCTCGCCCGGCTGGGTCTTTCCCTTCCAGGAAATGCCCGGACCGCCCCGGGTGACGCCCTTCTTGTGAAGACTTGGATGCGGGTTGGGAAGTCCTATACGAAGGGCCTCCCGCGCCCCGGAAACCGGGGCCGAATCTTCAGCTCGGCGGGCGTTTACCGGGGCCTTCCCTCCAAGGTACGACTCCTCGCCCGCCCCGCAACCCCCCGGAATTCACCCCTTTTTCAAAGCCCCGTCCACACCGTCCTTCTTGGCCGCCACCACCGCGTCGAAGACCTCCCGCTTGGGCACGGACAGTTCGACCGCGACCGCCGCGATGGCCTCCTTCCGCCGCTCCCCGGCCTCCTCCCGGACGGCCACCAGCCGGGCCAGGTCGGCCGGGGTCAGCTCCTGGGGCGCGGCCGGCGGGGCACCCGCGACCACGACGGTGATCTCACCCCGGACGCCGTCGGCGGCCCAGGCCGCCAGCTCGCCGATCGGGCCGCGCTTGACCTCCTCGTAGGTCTTGGTGAGCTCGCGGCACACGGCGGCCGGCCGCTCCGGCCCGAAGGCCTCGGCCATCGCGGTCAGCGCCTCGGCGATCCGGTGCGGCGCCTCGAAGAAGACCATGGTGCGCGGCTCGGCGGCGACCGAGGCCAGCTGCCGGGCCCGGTCGCCGTTCTTGCGCGGCAGGAAGCCCTCGAAGGTGAACCGGTCGACCGGCAGGCCGGACAGCGCGAGCGCGGTGAGCACCGCGGACGGCCCGGGCACCGCGGTGACCTTCACGTCCGCCGCGACGGCCGCCGCCACCAGCCGGTACCCGGGGTCGGAGACCGAGGGCATCCCGGCGTCGGTGACCAGCAGCACCCGGGCGCCCCCGAGCAGCGCCTCGACCAGTTCGGGGGTGCGGCCGACCTCGTTGCCCTCGAAGTAGGAGACGACCCGCCCGGCCGGGGTCACCCCGAGCGCCTGGGTGAGCCGGCGCAGCCGCCGGGTGTCCTCGGCGGCGATCACGTCCGCCGTGGCCAGTTCGGTGACCAGCCGGGGCGGGGCGTCCGAGACGTCGCCGATGGGGGTGCCTGCGAGAACGAGTACTCCTGTCACGGGCCCCATCCTTCCACCTGGGGCCGGTCGGAGCTTTTGGTGACGATTCGGGCAGCTTCCGAGGGACCGCTCACACGTACGAGGAGCGCCCCTACGATGTGGCGGATGAACGGCGACACGGCGGCGCAGACGCCCACGGGTACGGACCACTCCGCGCAGGGCGGTGTCAGCCTGCCGTCCCCCCGGTCATCCTGGTCATCCTGGTCATCCGGTTCACCCGCGGGCTGGCGGGACCGCCTGGCCGGCCACGGCTACCGCGCCCGCAGCGCCGACACCCTCACCGAGCGCCTGGTCCCGCCGATGCCGGACGGCCCCGGGGTGACGCCCCCGGACGTCCCGCAGTCCCCGCTGCTGCTGCGCCTGGGCCTGTCCCTGCCGCAGGGCCTCTGGTACTTCCTGTGCCGCTGGTCCGGCTGGCTGGGCCCGATCGCGGTGGCGGTGTTCGCCGGGGTGCTGCGGTTCACCAACCTCGGCCAGCCGCACGCGATCATCTTCGACGAGACGTACTACGCCAAGGACGCCTACGCGCTCTGGCACGGCGGCTACGAGATCAACTGGCCGGAGGACGCCAACACCACGATCATGACGCCGGGCGCGGCCGTCCCGTACCGCTCGACGCCCTCGTACGTGGTGCACCCGCCGGTCGGCAAGTGGATCATCGGCGCGGGCGAGCAGCTGTTCGGGATGAACCCCTTCGGCTGGCGGTTCGCGGTGGCCCTGCTCGGCACCCTGTCGGTGCTGATGCTGGCCCGGATCGCCCGCCGGATGTTCCGCTCCACCCTGCTGGGCTGCGTGGCCGGCCTGCTGCTCTCAGTGGACGGCCTGCACCTGGTGCTCAGCCGGACGGCGCTGCTCGACCTGGTGGTGATGTTCTGGATCGTGGCCGCCTTCGGCTTCCTGCTGCTGGACCGCGACCACACCCGGGCCCGGCTGGCCGCGCGGCTGGGCGGGATCGTGGACCCGGGGCGCGCCCAGCGGATGCACCTGGGCTGGCGCCCGTACCGGATCGCGGCCGGCGTCTGCGTCGGCCTGACCTGCGCCACCAAGTGGAGCGGCCTGTACGTGGCGGCGGCCTTCGGGGTGCTGACCGTGCTCTGGGACGTCGGCGCCCGCCGGCTGGCCGGCGCCCCGCGCCCGTACCTGGCGGTGCTGGCCCGGGACGTGGTGCCCGCCTTCGTGTCGGTCGTCGTGGTCTCGGTGGCGGTCTACCTGGCGTCCTGGTGGGGCTGGTTCGCCAGCAGCACCGCCCCCGGCCAGGGCGGCTGGGGCCGGGACTGGGCGGTCGGCCGCCCCACCGACTACCCGTGGATACCGGAGGGCCTGCGCGCCCTGTGGCACTACCACTCGACGGTCTACGAGTTCCACACCCACCTGACCGACCCGCACACCTACCAGTCCAACCCGTGGTCCTGGCTGGTGCTGGGCCGCCCGGTGTCCTTCTACTACGAGTCCCCCAAGCTCGGCCAGAGCGGCTGCACCGTCGCCGACTGCGCCCGCGAGGTGCTGGGCATCGGCACCCCGCTGCTGTGGTGGACGGGCGTGCTGGCGCTGGTCTACTGCCTGTGGCGGTGGGCGTTCCGCCGGGACTGGCGGGCCGGCGCGCTGCTGTGCGGCCTGGCCGCCGGCTACCTGCCGTGGTTCCTCTACCAGGAGCGGACGATCTTCCTCTTCTACGCGGTGGTCTTCGTCCCGTTCCTGGTGCTCGCCGTGACGATGCTGATCGGTGCGCTGATCGGGCCGGCCGGCGCCTCCCGGGACCGCCGGATCATCGGCTCGGCGACGGCCGGGCTGCTCGTCCTGCTGATCGTCTGGAACTTCCTGTACTTCTTCCCGCTGTACACGGGGCAGACCATCCCGCTGGCGGACTGGCGCCGCCGGATGTGGTTCAACACCTGGATCTGAGGCCCTGTGCGGGCCCGCGGGGCGCCCGCACAGGGTTCCCCCGAAGCATCCGCACCCGGTCCACGACACGTACCAGATCCGTCACAAGACCCCGGCCTCCGGCCGGGGCGCCGAATCCGCCTGCCTAGGGTGGGAGACGTACCGCGTTTCCGGCCCCGCCGGTTGCGCCCGGCCGCGATACCCCTGGGGGATTGGCACCATGCGCAGTGGCGCGAAGATCGGCATCATCACCGGCGTGTCCATCGCCGTCCTCGCGGGCGGCGGCTACGGGGCCTACAGCCTGATGGGCGGCTCGGGCTCCGGGTCGTCCGCCGCGAAGCCCCGCACCGTGGTCGCCGAACCGCCCTCCGCCGATCAGGCGGCGGCCGGCACGAAGGACTTCCTGGCGGCCTGGGCCTCCGGCGACATCGCCAAGGCGGCCTCGCTGACCGACGACCCGGCCGCGGCGACCACCGCCCTGACCGCCTTCAAGGACCAGGTGAAGCCGAGCGCGCTGACCCTCACCCCCGCCGGTCCGGCCACCCCGCAGGCCTTCGCCTCGGCCACCGGCAGCCCCGCTCCGGCCAAGCCCACCGGTTCGGCCTCGGCGACCCCGCCCGCGAGCGCCACCCCCGGCGCCGGCGACTCCGCCTCGCCGTCCGCCTCCGCGGCGCCGACCGGCGTGCTGATGGGCTTCAAGGCCCGCGCCGAGTTCGAGGGCACCAACCGGGCCTGGGACTACAACGGCTTCCTGGGCGTCGTGAAGATGAGCGACAACACCCCGGCCGTGCACTGGGCGCCCTCGGTGATCCACCCGCACCTGTCCGGCAACGAGACCATCGCCACCCAGCAGGTCTTCGCCCCGCCGTCCACCGTGGTGGACCGCAACGGCAAGCCGCTGCAGGGCGCCTCGCTCACCCCGGCGCTGATGTCCAGCCTCCAGGACAACGCCCGCAAGCTGCTGCCGCCGGACCCGAACAAGGACAAGGACGCGGGCAGCGCGGTGGTCATCACCGACCCGTCCGGCAAGACCGCCGCGGACAAGCTGTTCACCATCGTCGAGCCGAAGCCCGGCCAGCCGTTCAAGGTGACCATCGACAACACCCTCCAGGCGGCCGCCGAGAAGGCGATGACCGACCTGGGCGGCAAGTCCGGCTCCATCGTCGCGATCGAGCCGAGCACCGGCCAGGTGCTGGCCTTCGCCAACGCCCCGGCCAACGGCCAGAACCGGGCCTTCGCCGGCCTGCTCGCCCCCGGCTCGACGATGAAGATCCTCACCTCGACGGCCCTGCTGGAGGCCGGGATCAACCCGGACACCACGGTCGCCTGCCCCGAGAAGAGCAGCAACCCGGTCGCGATCCCGAACGACTTCCCGGGCGCCTTCCCGAACAACACCCTCCAGCAGGACTTCATGGTGTCCTGCAACACGGCCTTCATCAACCAGGGCCTGACCAGCCTCAAGCCCGACACCCTGGCCAACACGGCCAAGGACGTGTACGGCATCGGCCTGGAGTGGAAGACCGGCCTGCCGAACGCCGACGGCAAGATCCCGGTGGCCCCGGGCAGCAAGGACGAGCAGGCGATGAACTACATCGGGCAGGGCAAGGTCCAGATGAACCCGCTGGCGATCGCCTCCGTCACGGCGACCGTCCAGAGCGGCGCGTTCAAGCAGCCGATCCTGGTCGCCGGGCTGCCGCAGCAGCAGGCCGCCCGGCAGATCTCGCCGGACGTCGCGACCAAGCTGCGGGCGATGATGAACGCCACCGCGGTCAGCGGCACGGCCAGCCAGGTGATGGCCGGGATCACCGACAAGGCGGGCGCCAAGACCGGCTCCGCCGAGGTCCAGGGCGCGACCACCACCAACAGCTGGTTCACCGCCTTCCGCGGCAACCTGGCGATCGCCGCCGAGGTCCAGGGCGGCGGTCACGGCGTCGACGCGGCCGGTCCGGCGGTCGCCTCGCTGATCAAGGCGGTCGGCGCTCCCCGCCAGTAGCGCGCGCCGTCCCCTGACGCCGGAGCCCGCCCCGCCACGACGGCGGGGCGGGCTCCGCCGCGTCCGCAGCCGGGCCGGCTCAGCGCCGCGGCAGCACGGCCTCCGGCGTCTCCGGAGTCTCCGGCGCCGGTCGCGGCGGCAGCGGGCGGCTGCTGCTCCAGCGCCCCGCCGCCAGCCGGGGCCAGATCATCAGCACGGCCGGCAGCGCCAGGTACCCGAACCGGCCCGCCGGGGCGAGCGTGAAGGCGATCGCGAGCCCGGCGGCCAGCAGGTCGGCGGCGGCGATCGCGGAGACCGGCGGCCTGGCGACCAGCCAGATCGCCACCCCGATCAGGGCCAGGGTCATCAGCGCGAGCGAGACGGTGTGCCCGGTGGGCCCGAAGCCCGCCAGCACCTTGCCGGGCAGCGGGCTGCCCGCCGGGGTGCGGATCGCGGTCATCCCGAGCGGGAAGCGCACCACCTGGTCGCGCAGCGCCGTCGGCTGGGTGAGCACCGAGGGCAGCAGCACCGCGGCGCTCACCCCGACCCCGATCAGCGCGGTGCGGACGGCGGGCCGGCGGCCGTACAGCCGCCAGAGCAGCAGGACGGCGACCGGCAGGGCCGGCCAGGCGGTCCACTTGAGGCTGCAGGCGAGGGCGAGCACGAGCCCGGCGGCGACCGTGCGGTCCCGTTCGGCGAGGGCCATGGCCAGGCAGCAGACGCCGATCAGCGGCAGGTCGACCCCGCCGACCGCCAGGGCGAGCGCGATCAGCGGGGAGGCGGTGAGGACGGCCAGCGGCAGCAGCGGCGCGCGGTGCCTGGTGGGGCGCAGCAGCCGCCAGGCGGCCAGCAGGCAGACGACGAAGGTGAGGGCGAACCAGATCCGGGCGTCGCCCGCGACCCGGGCGAAGGCGGTGGAGCTGCCGAGCAGTTGGCGCGGCAGCCCGAACAGGGACATCGCCGGCAGGTACGGGTTGTAGTCCGTGACCACCACCGGGTGCGGGAGGTAGACGTCACCGCTGGTGAGCAGCAGGTGCGCCGAGCGTTCGACCACCATCACCTCGGACTGGTGGCGCCCGTTGACGGCGAGCAGTCCGAGCGGCGCCAGCACGGCCCCGAGCAGGGCGACCACGGCGGCGGCCTCGGCGGCGAAGCGGCGCGGCAGGGTGAGGCAGAGCAGCCCGGCGAGGAGGTAGGCGGGGGCGGCGACGAGGCCCCAGAGCCGCTGGTTGGCGAGGTCGGAGACGAGCGGGAAGGCGGCGGCCCAGCCGGCCGCGATCAGACAGCCGGTCAGCTGGACCCAGCGCAGCGAGGCGAGCCGGGCGGGATTCCACCGATCGGGCGTAGGCGGAAAGGTGCTCTCACCACGCTGTCGGGGGAACGGCCGGGGCAGCGGGCCGCCCGACGGCGGTCCGGGTCTGGACGGCGGTTCGGCGCCGAGGGGCTGGGCCGGCGTTCTGGCTCGGCCGGTGAAGCGGCCGCGCGGGGAGGTGCCGGGCGTGCGGGTGCTCACCATGGTGGAAGGTTATGGCGGCCGAGCGGGCCCTGTCGCCACTGCATCGGGCCCCGTTCCGGACGCTACGCGCGTAGGGCCGCCGGGTGTCGTACCGGACGGCGGCCCTTCACGATTCCATAACGGACGGGTCAGCCGGCCGTGGTGTCGGCCGGGGCGTCCTGCCGCCCGGCCCGCTCCAGCCGGGAGTGCTTGACGCTGTAGCCGAAGTAGACGACCAGGGCGACGGCGAGCGCGATCGCCCCGGCCCGGAAGGTGTCGGCGTGCAGGCCGGTGACCAGGTAGATGCAGAAGGCGACGCTGAGCAGCGGGACGACCGGGTAGCCGGGGACCTTGAAGCCGCGGGGCAGGTCGGGCTGGGTGCGGCGGAGCACGATCACGCCGATCGAGACCACCGAGAAGGCGATCAGGGTGCCCAGGCTGGTGATGTCGGCCAGCACGTTCAGCGGGATGAACGCGGCCAGCGCGCCGACGCCGAGGCCGACCACCAGGGTGTTCCAGACCGGGGTGCCGGTGCGCGGGGAGAGCTGGGCGAAGCGCTTGGGCAGCAGGCCGTCGCGGCCCATCGAGTAGAGGATGCGGGTCTGGCCGTAGATCACCACCAGGGTGATGCTGAAGATCGAGACGATCGCGCCGATCGCGAAGATCATCGCGGGCCAGGTCTGGCCGGTGATGTTCTGCAGGATCTGGGCCAGGCCGGCCTCCTGGCCGTTGAACTCGGTCCACGGCTGGGCGCCGATGCCGGCCAGCGCGACCAGGATGTAGAGCAGGGTCACCACGACCAGCGAGATGATGATCGCCATCGGCAGGGTGCGGCGCGGGTTCTTGACCTCCTCGCCGGCGGTGGACACGGCGTCCAGGCCGATGAAGGAGAAGAAGATGCTGGAGGCGGCCACCTGCACGCCGCCGATGCCGAGCGGCATGAACGGGGTCAGGTTGCCGGACTTGAAGCCGGTGAGCGCGACGCCGATGAACAGCAGCAGGATGGCGATCTTGATCGCGACCATCACCGCGTTGACCTTCACCGACTCGCTGACGCCCCGGATCAGCAGGAAGCACACCATGGCGACCAGCAGCAGCGCCGGCAGGTTGAACCAGTGGGTGCTGTCCGGCGCCCCGGACAGCTGCTCGGGGATCTTGAACCCGAAGGCCAGGTCGAAGAACTTGTTCAGGTACTCCGCCCAGGTCACCGCGATCGCCGAGGCCGAGACGCCGTACTCCATCAGCAGGCAGATGCCGACGCCGAAGGCCACGCCCTCGCCGAGGGTGGCGTAGGCGTAGGAGTACGAGGAGCCGGAGACCGGGATCGCGGAGGCCATCTCGGCGTAGCAGAGCGCGGTCAGCCCGGCGGTGACCGCGGCGATCACGAAGGACAGGATGACCGCCGGACCGGCCGAGGGCACCGCCGTCTTGAGGACGAAGAAGATGCCGGTGCCGATGGTGGCGCCGATGCCGATCGCGGACAACTGCCAGAGGCCGATGGAGCGGCGCAGGTGGATGCCGGAGCGTCCGCCCTCCTCGGGGGCACCGGCCGGCAGGCCGCGCCCCTCACTCTCCGCGATCAGGGTCGAGACGGGCTTGCGTCGCAGCAGACGCGCACCGAGGGTGTTGCTGGCCAAAACCGCAGTCCTTCTGGGCGGGGGAGGGTGTCCTGGGCGCCGGTCACCCGCGGCACTGGGGGGTGCCTTCGGGGACCAACCGAACAAACATGGGACAGGACCCCGCGAAAGCACCATTGTCGCAAACAAACAATACCGATCCGCGCATTGTACGAATCGTCGCATCGATGATGACAAACCAGACACTTCGCACCCGTCGCACCATCGGTCAATCCGCTAAACGTCCAGCTCAGCGCCGTTGATTGGCCTCAGCGGCCGAGTACCGCCCGCATCACCGCACGGGCGATCGGGGCCGCCAGGGCGCCACCGGTCACATCCGTGGCGTCACTGTCCGCGACCACCACCGCCACCGCGACCGGCGGCACCGCGTCCGAACCGGCCGGCCTGGCCCAGGAGATGAACCAGGCGTACGGCGTCCCGCTGTTGCCGACCCCGTGCTCGGCGGTGCCGGTCTTGCCCCCGACCACCGCCCCGGGGATCCGCGCGTTGCCACCGGTGCCGTTCGCCACCACGTCCGTCATCAGCTGCTGCAACTGCCCGGCCACCGCCGGGCTGGTCGCCCGCCGGTACACCGCCGGCTTCATCAGCTCCACCGTGCTGCCGTCGCTCCTGGTCAGCCTGTCCACAAGCTGTGGACGCATCACCGTCCCGTTGTTGGCGACCCCGGCCGCGACCATCGCCATCACCAGCGGGGTGGCCGCGGTGTCGAACTGCCCGATCGAGGAGAGCGCCAGCTGGGACGGGTCCATCGAGGTGTCGACGGTCGACCGGGCCGGGCGCACCGGCATGTCCAGCCGCGGATCGTTGAAGCCGAAGCCCTCCGCCGTCGCCACCAGCCCCGACAGCCCGGTCCGCTCCCCCAGGTAGCCCAGCACGCTGTTGCAGCTGAGCGTCATCGCGGTGGACAGCGACAGCCCCGGCCGGTCGCAGGCCGCGTTGTCGTTGACCAGCGGCGTGGTCGTCCCCGGCAGCACGTACGGGAAGGGCGCCGCGGTCGGCGCGCCCGGGTCGGTGACCACCCCGGCCGTCAGCGCCGCGGCGGCGGTGACCACCTTGAAGGTCGAGCCCGGCGGATAGGTCTGACGCAGCGCCCGGTTGAGCATCGGCTGGTCGGTATCGGCCTGCAACCGGTTCCAGGCGGTCTGGTCGGCCCCGGCGGTGCCGGCGAAGCCGCCCGGGTCGTACGAGGGGGTGCTGGCCAGCGCCAGGATCCGCCCGGTGGCCGGCTCGATCGCGGCCACCGCGCCCTTCTGGTCGCCGAGCCCGCTCATCGCGGCCTGCTGGGCCGCCGGGTCGATCGTCGTGTAGACGTCCCCGCCGGGGTTCTGCCGGCGGGAGATCGCGTCCCAGAGCGACCAGCCGGACAGCCGGCCGTCGGTGCCGGTCAGCAGGTCGTCCTCGGTGCCCTCCAACTGGCTGTCCCCGTACGCCTGGGAGGCGAAGCCGGTGACCGCGGCGTAGGTCGGGCCGTCGGTGTAGGTCCGCTTGTAGGCGTACCGGCCGCCGGTGGGCAGCGAGCCGGTCACCGACCGGCCGCCGACCATGATGTCGCCGCGCGGCCGGGCGTACCGCTCGACGGTGAACCGCTGGTTGGCGGAGTTGCGGTTCAGGTCCCGGGCCTCGAACACCTGCACCCGGGTGGCCTGCACGCACAGCGCCCCGACCAGCAGCAGGCAGAAGGTCGCCGCCCGGCGCCCGGTGACCGAGATCCCCGGCAGCCCCTGCGGACCGTTGCCCCGGGGCCGGCCGCCGCCGGACGGGTGGCCCGCCATCAGCCCACCACCTCCGGCACGGGCCGCCGGGCGTCGTGGCTCATCCGCACCAGCAGCGCGACGATGATCCAGTTGGTGACCACCGAGGACCCGCCCTGGGCGATGAACGGCATGGTCATCCCGGTCAGCGGGATCAGCGCGAGCACCCCGCCGGCCACCACGAACACCTGGAGGCCGACGATCGCGGCCAGCCCGATCGCCAGCAGCCGCCCGAACGGGTCGCGCAGCGCGATCCCGGTCCGGAAACCCCGCGAGACCAGCACCGCGTACAGCAGGAACACCGCGATCAGCCCGGTCAGGCCGAGCTCCTCCCCGATGGTGGCGAGGATGAAGTCCGACTTGGCGGCGAACCCGATCAGCACCGAGTGCCCGTTCCCCAGCCCGGTGCCCAGCTCCCCGCCCCAGGCGAAGGCGAACAGCGACTGGGCGATCTGGTTGGCGCCCCGGCCCGCCGCGATCGAACCCAGCGGGTCCAGCCAGTCCACCACCCGGCTGTGCACGTGCGGCGACAGCCAGCCCACCGTCACCGCGCCGACCGCCGCCAGGCCCAGCCCGATCGCGATCCAGCCGGTGCGCGCGGTGGCCACGTAGAGCATCACCACGAACAGCCCGAAGTACAGCAGGGCCGTCCCGAGGTCGGTCTCCAGCACCAGCACCCCGACGAAGGCCGCCCAGATCATCAGCACCGGCCCGAGCACCCGCCCGCGCGGCAGTTGCCAGCGCCAGACCCGACGGCCGGTCAGCGCCAGCGCGTCCCGGTGCACCGCCAGGTAGGCCGCGAAGAACACGGCCAGCAGGATCTTGGCGAACTCCCCCGGCTGGAAGGAGAGCGGCCCGACCACGATCCAGATCCGCGAGCCGTACACCGGCGGGAACAGGATCGGCACCACCAGCAGCACCAGCGCCGCCAGCGCCCCGACGTGGGCGTAGCGCTGCAGCCGCCGGTGGTCGCGCACCAGCAGCAGCACCACGATGAACAGCGTCACCCCCAGCGCCGACCAGAGCAGTTGGGTGGAGGCGGCCGCACGGCCCGGGGTCGCCCGGTCCAGGCGGTAGATCACCACCAGCCCGATCCCGTTCAGCAGCACCGCGATCGGCAGCAGCAGCGGATCCGCGTACACCGCCCGTCGACGGACCACCAGGTGCGCCGCCAGGGCGAGCACGCCGAGCGCGGCCCCGTACTGGGCGGCGTCGGCCGGCACCTCGCCGTCGAGGTTCACGCCCACCTCGACATAGCCGAACACGGCGGCCAGGACGGCGCCCAGCACCAGCACCAGCTCGGTGGTGCGCCGGGTCGGCACCGGCCGGGCGGGCCGGGCGGCGGATCTCGTCACGGCGGAGGGTGTCGCCACGGACCGTCCAGGGGGAGGCGGGGGTTGCCGGTCGGGGCGGACCGGACGCCGGTACAGCGGCGCCCGTGCCCCGGTTCGTCACCCTAACGAGCACTATCCATATGTATGGGTAGTGCGCCCCGGTGTGTCCGCCGCTATCGCGTCCGCACCGGCCCGCCCTCACCCCGGCCGCCGCCCGGCCGACGCCGCCGCCCCGGCCCCGACGGCGGCCACCAGCACCACCGAGAGCAGCAGTTGCCCCCACGGCACGCCGAGCCCCCCGGTCCGGGCCGCCGTCACCACCCCGCGCACCGCCGCGTTGGCCGGCGACACCGGCAGCACCAGCGCCGCCGCCGCCAGACCCAGCGCCGCCAGCACGTCGTACGGCGAGCGGACCAGCAACGGCCGGTTCGCCACCGCCCCGGCCACCACCCCCAGCAGCACGCAGACCACCGCCGCCGTCAGCCCGGCCAGCAGCGCCCGGCCGACGCCCGGATCGACCCCCGCCCCCGGATTCGCCACCGCCCCGCTGACCCACCACAGCGCCGCCACCTCCCCCACCGCCAGCAGCAGACCCGCCGTCAGCGCCGCCAGCAGCGCCGCCAGGTGCACCCGCGCCGGGCCGGCCGCCGCCACCAGACAGGCCCGCGCGGCCGGCGGCTCGGCGGTCAGCACACCGCGCACGAACCAGGCGCTCACCGGCACCAGCAGCCCCGCGCCGTACCCGAGCCCGCCCAGCAGCGGGTCACCCGCCGTCACCCCGACCACCAGCAGCAGCGCGAACGCCAGGAACGGCGGCAGCCAGGCGTGCGAACGCACCAGCAGCTCCAGGTGGTACCGGGTCAGCGCCCCGACCTGCCTCACCGCTCCCCCGTCCGCCGACGCACCGCCAGCACCCGGACCCCCGGACGGCCCAGCAGCAGACTGCGCAGCAGCGCGTCCGCGTGCCCGTCCGGCACCGTCAGCCGCACCGCCGTCCCGCCCAGCGCGACCGGCTCCGGCGCCCCGGGCAGCCGCTCCGGCAGCGGGACGCCCTCCGGCAGCTCCACCTCGACCTCCGCCACCGGCCCGCCCTCGGCCACCGGCTCCGGCTCCGTCGCCTCCGGGTGCAGCCCGCCGTCCGCGCCCACCCGGTAGGCGGCACCGGTCCGCCCCGCCAACCGGGCCGGGTCGTGGTCCACGAACAGCACCGCGCCGCCCGCCGCCGCCCGCTCGACGGCCGCCTCGTCCAGCACCGCCCGGGCCCCCGGGTCCAGCCCGGTCCACGCCTCGTCCAGCAGCAGCACCGGGGTCTCGGCGATCAGCGCCTGCGCCACCGCGACCTTCTGACAGGTGCCCTTGGACAACCGGCTCAACGGGGTGCCCGCCCGGTCCGCGATGCCGAACCGGTCCAGCCACTCCCCCGCCCGCCGCCGCGCCCCCGCCGCCGACAACCCGTGCACCCGGCCCACCCGCAGCAGGTACGAGGCCGCGTCGAAGGGCAGCGCCGGCGGGAACCGCTCCGGCACGTACGCCGCCGCGCCGGAGCGCACCACCCGGCCCGTGCTCGGCCGCTCGATCCCCGCCGCCAGCCGCAGCAGGGTCGACTTCCCGCTCCCGTTCGCCCCCGCGATCCGCACCAACTCCCCCGGCCCGACCGCCAGCCCGACGTCCCGCAGGATCCACCGCCCGCCCCGCCCGTACCGCTTGCCGACCGCGGTCAGCTCCATCCGCTCCCCCGCCTCCACCGGACCCGCACGAAGGCTATCCGTTCCGGATAAGGCCCACGTGAGCCCCCGCGGGCGACAATGACCGCCCCCCGCGCCGGAGTTCACCCCGGCGCGCACGGGTCGACCGTCCGGTGCCGTTTGGCCTAGACGAACTGATGATCCCTAGGATCGCCGGGTGAATACCGGACGACGACCGAAGACCAGGCTCGGCAGCCTGCTGGCCGCCCTGGCGATAACGGGCGCCTCACTGCTCCTGGGCCTGCCCGCCCACGCCGACGAACCCTCAGCCGGCGCCACCCCAGCACCCCGGGAGGCCCCCCGGGTCGACCTGATCCTGGACGTCAGCGGCTCCATGAACACCGCCGACATCCAGGGCAAGAGCCGCATCTCGGTGGCCCAGAACTCGCTGAACGAGGTGATCGACGCCCTGCCCCCGGAGGCCGAGTTCGGCATCCGCACCCTCGGCGCCAGCTACCCCGGCAACGACAAGACCGTCGGCTGCCAGGACACCAAGCAGCTCTTCCCGGTCGGCAAGACCAACAAGGTCGAGGCCAAGACCGCGGTCGCCACCCTGCGCCCCACCGGCTGGACCCCGATCGGCCTCGCCCTGCGCGGCGCCGCCCAGGACCTCGGCAAGGGCGACGCCACCCGCCGGATCGTCCTGATCACCGACGGCGAGGACGACTGCGCCCCGCCGGACCCGTGCGACGTGGCCCGCGAACTCGCCGCCCAGGGCATCCACCTGGTGGTCGACACCCTCGGCCTGGCCCACGACGACAAGACCCGCCAGCAGCTGCTCTGCATCGCCAACGCCACCGGCGGCACCTACACCGACGTCCGCACCGGCCAGCAGCTCACCGACAAGGTGAAGCAGCTGATCGACCGCAACGACGACACCTACACCGTCAACCCGGTCAAGACCGCCGGCACCGACAAGTGCGAGAACGCCCCGGTGCTCGCCCCCGGCGTCTACAGCGACCGGGAGAAGTTCTCCGAGCACCGCGTCTACAAGGTCCCGGTCAAGGCCGGCCAGGAGCTGCGCGCCTCGGTCAGCGTCGGACTCGACCGCGCGGTGGCCCGGGACTACGGCGTCCTGCTCCAGGCCACCAGCGCCACCGGACAGGAGCTGGTCCGCGGCACCGACGCGGGCAGCACCCGCACCGACGTCGTCTCCACCGGCCTGCGCTGGTCCACCGACGACTCCAAGGGCTACGTCACCGCGAGCCCGAGCACCTCGGCCAAGGACAAGCCGGACACCACCGTCTGCCTGGTCGTCAGCAACGCGCTGGCCCCGCAGGCCGGCGTCCACACCGACCCCGGCATGCCGCTGGAGCTGACCGTCGACCTCGCCTCCGCCTCGTCCGCCCCCGAGGGCGCCGCGATGGGCCTCGGCCGCGGCTGGATCCTGCTGCTCACCCTCACCCTGGCCGGCCTGGCCTTCGGCCTGGTCTCCGGCTGGATCGCACGCTGGCGGATCGCCGTCTGGCGGGAGAACTGACCATGCGTACGACGATCCGCGGCGCCCTCGCCGCCCTCGCCCTGCTGCCCGCCCTCGCGCTGGGCGCCCCGGCCGCCTCCGCCGCCTCGCCGTCCCCGAGCGCGACCGCGAGCGGCAGCCCGGCCCCGGCCACCAAGGCCGGCACCTCCTTCCTGACCGCGGTCAACCTCTCCCCGGGCCAGGACGCCAACGTCGCCGTCTCCACCGGCGACTACCTGTACTGGGCGTTCGGCGCCTCCGAGGGCCAGACCCCGACGGTCAACCTGACCGTCAACCTGGCCCCGGCCACCGACCGGCACGGCCCGCAGACCTGGACGGTCGAGGTCTTCGACGGCCTGCGCCGGCGCCAGGCCTGCACCGCCGGCACCCAGAACGCCACCGGCGACCAGAGCGTCACCAGCCTGGCGCTGAACTGCACCCTGCGCGAGGTCCGCACCTGGGCCGAGCCGTGGTCCGGCGACCCGCTGCCCGGCACGTACTACGTCCGGCTGTCGGTCACCGACGCCCCGCAGCCCGACCTCGGCCTGGCCGCCACCGCCCAGCTGCACGTCGCCGCCAAGGGCAACGCCGACAACGCCCAGCCCGAGGGCGGCGAGCTGAAGGCCCCGCTGGTCCCGCCGGTCGGCGGCGGCGCGAGCACCGCCAAGGCGGCGGCCCCGGTCGCGGAGAAGCAGCACTGGTACACCGGCTGGTTCTCCGGCTGGAACAGCCGCTGGTACTGGACCGTCGGCGGCGGCTTCCTGGCCGCCCTGGCAGGGGTCCTCGGCTTCCACCTGACCCGGCACCCGCGCGGCCACCGCCCCGGCCGCTACGGCGCCGTCCCGCCCCAGGGCTCGCAGCAGCACCACTCCTACGCCGAGCGCCCGTAACCCGCGCCCCGGGGCCGGCCGGAGACCCGCCGGCCGGCCCCGGGCCCGAAAGCTCCGGGCCCCGGGGTCAGCCCTTGAACAGGTTGTGCCCCACGTCGGTCGGCACCTCGTCCTGGACCGGCTTGCTGCCCGGCCCGGGCACGTGCTCGCCGGGCACCGGCTGGTCGCCCTCCCGGTGCAGCAGCACCACCCCGTCCTCGGCCCAGAGCTGCCGGTAGCCGTGCGCCAGCAGCAGCTGGATCCGGTCGGCCTGCTCCTTGTCCGTCTTGAACGGGAAGGACCGCTTGTCGGAGCGGGTCAGCACGTACTCGCGCCCGCGCGGCGTGCCGTCCACCAGCACCACGTCGGTCCGGGCGGTCAGCCGCGGCGCGATCTGGTTGTCCGCCTCCACCGAGGCGCCGTCCGGGATCAGCGCGGCCGCCCGGACCAGCGCGGCCTCGCTCGCCCGGGGCTCCCAGGAGGACGGCACCGCCAGCTGCAGCAGCCCGATCGGCACCGCCGCCACCAGCGCCACCCCGACCGTGCCCAGGCCCAGCAGCCGGGCCCGCCGACGGGTCCGCTCGGGCCGCCCGGTGCTGCTCAGCCGCCCCAGCACCTCCAGGCTCGCGGTGAGCAGGACGGGCCAGAGCATCGAGTCGTAGTGCCGGGCGATCGACCAGTGGTTGGGGTTGCTGGACAGGATCCGCTCGGCCAGCAGCGGCAGCAGGCACAGCACGGTGGCCGAGCGCAGCGGCAGCAGGAACACCGTGCCGAACAGCCAGAGCAGCAGCAGCGGCTTCAGCGGCTGGTCGAAGGCGGTCTGCACCAGCAGGAACGGGTTGTGCAGCAGGTGGTCGACCGCCTGGCCGCCGTCGGCGCCGAGCGCGTCGTAGTTCCAGTAGTAGCCCGGCTCGCCGCCCATCGCCGGGATCAGCCACTTGATCGCCACCGCCGAGGCGATCGGCCCGCCCAGCAGCAGCCCGATCCCGGTGAACCGTCCGGCCCGGTCCCCGGTGCCCCGGGTGCGCAGCAGCAGCACCAGGCCGTACGCGCCGACCAGCAGGCCCAGGTCCTCCTTGGTGCAGCACAGCAGCACGGCGGCCAGCACCACGGTGCCGTAGCGGCGGGCCTGCCCGCGCTCCAGCAGCAGCAGGATCAGCGGGACGGCGAAGGCCACCTCGTGGAAGCCGACCCGGGAGGCGACCAGCAGCGGCCAGCCGAGCGCGTAGGTCAGTCCGGCCAGGTCGGCGGCCCGGCGGGCGGTGCGCGGCTCGGCGGCGGCGAAGGCGTGCGCGGCGATCCGGCGGATCAGCGGCACCCCGAGCGCGAACAGCAGCGCCTGGCCGATGATCAGCGAGCGCGGGTCGTCCCAGATCCAGTACAGCGGCGCGAGCAGCGCCAGCACCGGGGAGAAGTGGTCGCCGAGCAGCGAGAACCCGGGCGGGAACTCGTGGTGGTAGTACTTCAGCGTGGAGACCGGCAGCCCGAAGTGGGAGTAGCCGCGGATGCCCTGGTCGAAGATGCCGAGGTCGAAGCCGCCGAGCGAGACGGACGCCCAGCCCTGCATGCCGATCGCGCACATCACCGCGAAGCAGAGCACGCTGAGCAGCACGGTGCGCCGGGCGGGCGAGCGCAGGACGGCCGCGGCCCGGCGGGCGGCGGGTACGGCGGCGCGGGGCGTCGGCGGGCTTGCGGTCTGGGTGGTCACGTCGGCTCTGGTCCGTCTCTGTCCGTCAGGTCCGGTTGGTCAGGGCGGGGTCGCGGTCGGGGGTGTCGTCCAGCCTGGCGCCGAGCAGGGCCCAGGCGCCGGCCGAGGCGTCGACCGCCTGCCTCCGGGCCCGGTACAGCCGCACGCCGACGACCACCAGGACGGCGATGGCCATCGGCGGGTAGATCGCCCCGGGCAGCTGCCAGTACCAGACCACGCCGCGGCCCCAGCGGTGCGGCACCAGCCACATCACGTGCGAGAGGAACACCGCGAGCGTCACCCCGAGCAGCACCCGGCGGCGGGTGTTCCTGGCCTCCGCGGCCAGCAGGGCGATCAGCGGGATGCACCAGACCCAGTGGTGGGTCCAGCTGATCGGCGAGACCAGCAGCGCGGTGAGGGCGGCGCAGACGCCGCCCCAGGCGTCGGCCCGGCGCAGCACCCGGGTGGAGCGCCCGGCGAGCACGGCCACGCCGAGCCCGAGGCCGGCGACCAGCGCGGAGGCGATCAGCCCCACCGTGCCGGGGTCGTTGACGTCGAGCAGCCGGCAGACGGCCCCGCGCAGCGACTGGTTGTCCACCAGCACGGTGACGCCGACCCGGCTCGGGTCCCACAGGTAGTCGGTCCAGAACCCGTAGGAGCCGTCCGGCAGCACGATCCAGCCGATCAGTCCGGCCGCCAGGAAGGTGGCCATCGAGACCAGGGCGGCCCGGACCCGGCCGGTCAGGAACAGGTAGACGGCGAACAGCCCCGGGGTGATCTTGATCGCGGTGGCCAGCCCGATGCCCACGCCCTTGGTACGGCTGCGGTCCGGCCGGGTGAGGTCCCACAGCACCAGGCAGAGGATGGCGAGGTTGACCTGGCCGTACTGGAAGGTGGTGTAGACCGGCTCCAGCCAGACCGCGAGACCGGTGCCGAGGATCGCGACGGCCGTCCGGTGCCGCCGGGCGGGCCAGCCCGCCAGCTTGAGCGACAGGAACACGGCCAGGCCGAGCAGCGCGTAGTTGCCGAGCATCACCAGGACGCGCAGGGTGCTCACGTCGAACCAGGTGCTCGGCACGAACAGCATCGCGGCGAACGGCGGGTAGGTGGCCGGCAGGTCCCAGCCGGGCAGCCGCATCGCGTACAGGTCGTCGCCGTTGACGACGGCCTGGCCCTCGGCCCGGTAGACGAGCATGTCGACCATGGTCGCCCCGTGCAGGTGCCGCTGGACGACGAACGCCGCCACCGAGAGCACCGCGACGCAGGCCGCCGCGACGGTCCAGGAATTCGGTCTTCCGCTTGCCGGGCCGCCACCGGGCCCCTCCGGGTCCGCTCGTCGCGTCCACCGTGTCAGACCGAACTCGCGCACCGCGATGGCACCCCGTTGAGATAGGCCAGATCGTTCCCTCGTCGCCGTCTGGGCCCAACCACCATAACCGACCCCTCTGAGACTCCCCCGAGTCCCAAAATCCGTCAGATTCCGCCTGGTGGAGGCCGGTGTGACCGCCGTCACGGAACGGCCGACCGATCCACCGCGGCCGCAAAACGCGAAATCCCGGCGGGAGTTGACTCCCGCCGGGATTTCGCTCGACCGGTCGGAACCGGTCCGTTGGGTGGAGCTGAGGGGATTCGAACCCCTGACCCCCTCGATGCGAACGAGGTGCGCTACCGGACTGCGCCACAGCCCCAACGAGAAGAAACTCTAGCACCTTCCGGAGGGGGTCCGTGACCACCCCCCTGGTCGGGGGCGGTCACGGTGGTCATTCGTTGGCGGCGCGGGGGCGGGGCTCCGGGGCCGGGGCCTCGGCGTACTGGTCGAACAGCGGGGTGCTGCGGGACTCGGTGGGGCGCCCGGCGGTCCAGGTGCCGGGGGCCGACAGGTCGAGGCCGCGGGACACCCGGGGGGCGACCGGCGCGGTGACGTAGGTCGGCAGCGGCACGGGCACCGGCTCCCAGGAGTCCGGACCGGCCGCACCGCGCTCGCGCATGCCGTCGACCCACTCCTCGTGCTCGGTCGCCTCGGCCACCACGGAGGCCGAGGGCGCCGCGACGGTGGCCTGCTCGGGGTCGGCGGCCAGCCGCAGGTGCGGCCGGCGGCCGGGCCGGTGCTCGGCGGGCGCGGGGGCCGGCTCCACCGGGACGGGGGCCTCGACGGTCGGCCGGTCGTCCACCGGGGCCTCGGCCCGCTGCCGCTCGCGCTGGCGCAGCCGCTCGGCGGCCTGGGCGGCCCGGGTGCGGTCGAGCTTCACCTCGTACCGCTGGCGCTCCAGCTTGCGCAGGTGGCCGATGTAGAGGGTGAGGAGGAGCGCCGGGACGGCCGGGACCCAGAGGAAGGCGAGTCCGGCCACCGCGGCGACCACCGCACCGAGGGCGAAGGCCAGGAAGAGGGCGGTGACCATCCGGCGCCGGCGGGCCAGCAGTCGGGCCCGGCGCTCGCCGCCGCCCTGCCGCGCGGCGGCCGGCCGTTCGACCGGGCGCTCCGCCGGGGGTTCGGGCTCCGGGGCCGCGGGATCGCCGGAGGCGGCCCCGTCCCGCTCGGGAGGACCGTCACTGCTCTGCTCGTCGTCACGCGGTTCGTCGCCCAGGGCCCGGGCCGCCCGCCGCTCCAGCCCCGAACGCCCGGCCAGCAGGCGGATGGCGGTGCTGAAGCGTTCCGTCGGGCGCGCCTCGTTGAGTTCGTCCTGCCTGCGGAGCCACATGGGCACCAGATAGGCGGCCCAGGCCCCTACGATGACGGCGTAGATAAGGCCGCTACTGCTCACGATTCACACCGTACGGGCGCCGGGGAAGGCCCGGCAGCAATTTGGCGCGGCGTGTCGTGTGATCAAGCTGATTCTCCGACTATTTTGCCGGTATTTGTGACGGTCCGCCACCGAGCCGATGCCATATCGATATTTCTTTCGAACATATATTCAATTAAGCGGTTCGCGGCCCGAACTGAGGGCCCGCCAGCGTTCCAGCATCCCCTCCGGGATCTCCTCGGCGGTCAGGGCGTAGACCAGGTGGTCCCGCCAGTCCCCGTCGATGTGGAGGTACCGCGGGCGGATCCCCTCCGAGCGGAAGCCGAGCTTCTCCACCACCCGGCGGCTCGGGCCGTTCTCCGGGCGGATGCAGACCTCGATCCGGTGCAGCCCCAGGGTGTGGAAGCAGTGGTTCACCGCGAGCGCCACGGACGTCGGCATGATGCCCCGGCCGGCCACCGCCTCGTCGATCCAGTAGCCGATGTTGGCCGAGCACATCGAACCCCAGGTGATCCCGCCGACGGTCAACTGGCCGACCAGCTGGCCCTTGTGGAGCACCACGAAGGGCAGCATCCGGCCGGCCGACGCCTCGCCGCGCAGGAAGCGGACCATCTGCCGGTAGGTCGGACGGGGACCGGCCGCCTGACCCGCCGGGCCGGGCGGCACGGTCGCCTCCCAGCGGCGCAGCCAGTCCCGGTTGCGGCGGCTCACCTCCTGCCACTCGCGCTGGTCGCGGGCCCGGATCGGGCGCAGCACGACCTCCCCCTCGTGGAGTTCTACCGGCCAGCCGGCGTTCAGTGCGCTCTCCCGGAAGCTGGGGCGTCGGGCCGGGGGTGGTCCCCGCCGCCGAGCTGGTCGACGGCGTGGGCGAGCAGCGGCTCCAGGACGGCCAGGCCGTCCTTGACGCCGCCGGTCGAGCCCGGCAGGTTGACGATCAGGGTACGTCCGGCGAGCCCGGCGAGCCCGCGGGAGAGCGCCGCGGTCGCCACCTTCTCCCGGCCGTACGCGCGGACAGCCTCGGCGATGCCGGGGACCTGCCGGTCGATCACCCGGGCGGTCATCTCGGGCGTGAGGTCCATCGGCGAGATGCCGGTGCCCCCGGTGGTCAGCACCACGTCGTAGCCGGCCGCGACCGCCTCGCGCAGCACCGCCTCGACCGGCTCGCCGTCCGGGACCACCCGGGGGCCGTCCACGGTGAAGCCCATCGCGGCCAGCCCGGCCACCAGCAGCGGGCCGCCCTTGTCCTCGTACACCCCGGCCGAGGCCCGGTTGGAGACGGTGACGGCCAGCGCCCGCATGCTCCGCGCCGTCACGCGGACACCTCCGGGGCGAACCAGTCGCCGCTCTTGCCGCCGGTCTTGCTCAGCACCCGGACGGACTCGACGGCGGCGCCCTTGTCGACCGCCTTGACCATGTCGATCACGGTCAGCGCGGCGACCGTCACGGCGGTCAGCGCCTCCATCTCGACCCCGGTGCGGTCCGCGGTCCGCACGGTGGCGGTGATCTCGACCGCGTCGTCCGCGACGGCGAGGTCGACCTCCACGCCGGAGACCGCGATCGGGTGGCAGAGCGGGATCAGGTCCGGGGTGCGCTTGGCGCCCATGATCCCGGCGATCCGGGCCACCGCGAGGGCGTCGCCCTTGGGCACGCCCTCGCCGCGCAGCAGTTCCACCACCTTCGCGGAGACCCGGACCCGGCCGGCCGCGACGGCGGTGCGCGTGGTGGTGGCCTTCGCGGAGACGTCGACCATCCGGGCCGCGCCGTGCTCGTCGACGTGGGTGAGGCGGTCGCCGGGGTTCGGTGTCGTCACGGGTAACTCCAGGGGCGCGCAGGTCGAATACCGCGCTACCGTACCGCTCCGCGGTGCGCCGGGCGCCGAAGGGCGGTGCGCCGGGCCCTCAGGCCTCCAGCAGCACCACGTCGACCGCGCTGCCGGCCGGCAGCGCGGTGACCTCCTCGGGCACGGTGATCAGGCAGTTCGCCCGTGCCAGCGCCCCGACCAGGTGCGAGTCGGCGCCGCCGACCGGGCGCACCGTGCCGTCCGCGGCCGAGTAGCGGCCGCGCAGGAACTGCCGGCGCCCGGCCGGGGAGCGCAGCGCGTCCGGGCAGAGCGCCCGCACCACCGGGCGGTGCACGTCGGCCGCCCCCAGCATGGTGCGGATCACCGGGCGGACGAACAGCTCGAAGGAGATGTAGGCGCTCACCGGGTTGCCCGGCAGGGCGAGCAGCGGCACCCCGGCCGGGCCGCCGATCCGGCCGAAGCCCTGGGGCTTGCCGGGCTGCATCCGCAGCCGGCGGAAGTCCACGCCCCCGTAGGACTCGAAGACCTCCTTGACCACGTCGTACGCGCCGACGCTGACCCCGCCGCTGGTGACGATCAGGTCGGCCCGGCCGAGCTGCTCCTCCAGGACGCCGCGCAGCCGGTCGGCGTCGTCCGGGACGGCGCCCACCCGGTAGGCGATGGCGCCGGCCTCCTGGGCGGCCGCGGTGAGGGTGAAGCTGTTGGAGTCGGAGATCTGCCCGGGCCCGACCGGCTCGCCCGGCTGGACCAGCTCGCTGCCGGTGGAGAGCACCACCACCCGGGGACGCGGACGGACCTTCACGGTGGCCCGGCCGATCGCGGCGAGCAGGCCGAGCTGGGTGGGGCCGAGCCGGGTGCCGGCCTCCAGCACCGTGGTGCCGGCCGCGACGTCGCTGCCGCGGCGGCGGATGTGCGCGCCCTCGGCGACCGGGCGCAGCACCCGGACCTCCTCGTCGGCCACCGGCTCGGTCATCGCGACGGCGGCCGTCCCGGTGCCGCTGCCGCCGTCGGTCCACTCGACCGGGGCGACGGCCTGGGCGCCGGGCGGCAGCGGAGCGCCGGTCATGATCCGGGCGGCCCGGCCGGGACCGACCTTCGGCAGCTCCTCCGCCCCGGCGGCGATGTCGCCGACCACGGTGAGCACCGACGGGTAGGTGTCGGTGGCGCCCTCGGTGTCCGCGGTGCGGACGGCGTAGCCGTCCATCGAGCTGTTGTCGAAGGGCGGCAGGTCGCCGTCGGCGACCACGTCCTCCTCCAGCCGGCAGCCCTGGGCGTCGAGCAGTTGGAGCTCGATCGCGGGCAGCGGGCCGACCGCGGCCAGCACGTCGGCGCGGTGCTCGTCCACCGTCCAGAACAGCGGAGCCGCCGGTGCCCGGTCCGCGGACCCGTCGCAGCAGGCTGCGGGGGTGGTGCTGTGCTCCGTGGACCCGGTCATCGGCGGCTCGCTCTCTGTGTCGTGTGTCAGTCCTGCAGCTCGCTGCCGACGAACTCCCGCAGCCAGGAGCGGAACTCCGGGCCCAGGTCCTCGCGCTCGGCGGCCAGTCGGACGATAGCGCGCAGGTAGTCGGCGCGGTCGCCGGTGTCGTAGCGGCGGCCCTTGAAGAGCACGCCGTGCACCTGGCCGCCGGACTCGGCGTCGCGGGTGGTCAGCTCGCGCAGGGCGTCGGTGAGCTGGATCTCGCCGCCGCGGCCGGGCGGGGTCTCCCGCAGCACGTCGAAGACCAGCGGGTCGAGGACGTAACGGCCGATCACGGCGTAGTTCGAGGGGGCCTCGCCCGGCTCGGGCTTCTCGACCAGGTCGGTCACCTGGAAGACGTCCTCGCCGAAGCCGTTCGCCTTGACGGCGGCGCAGCCGTAGAGGTGGATCTGCGCGGGGTCGACCTCCATCAGCGCGACGACCGAGCCGCCGAGCTCCTGCTGCACCTCGATCATGCGGGCGAGCAGCGGGTCGCGCGGGTCGATCAGGTCGTCGCCGAGCAGGACGGCGAAGGGCTGGCCGGCGACGTGCTGCTCCGCGACGGAGACGGCGTGGCCGAGGCCCTTCGGGTCGCCCTGGCGGACGTAGTGCATGTTGGCCAGCTCGACGGACTCGCGGACGCGGCGCAGGCGGTCCTCGTCGCCCTTGCGGACGAGCAGCTCCTCCAGCTCGTAGGCGCGGTCGAAGTGGTCCTCCAGCGCGCGCTTGTTGCGGCCGGTGACCATCAGTATGTCGGACAGGCCCGCGGCGGAGGCCTCCTCGACGACGTACTGGATGGCCGGCTTGTCGACGACGGGCAGCATCTCCTTCGGGGTTGCCTTGGTCGCCGGGAGGAAGCGGGTGCCCAGTCCGGCCGCGGGCACCACGGCCTTGGTCACCGGAATACGGGAGGTGGTCGTCGTCATGCGTTTACCTTACTCAGGCACGTTTTCGCCCGGCCGCGCACGGTCGGACGGCTAGGACAGCACGTCGCGCGGCACGGCCACGATGGCGGGCGTATGGGAAGCGACCGGCTGGGCAACGGGGTCCCCTCCGGTACAGGCCGACAGACTACCCGGCTTTTCCGAACGATCACCCTCGGCAGTCGCCGTCCGCTCCGGAGCGGAACCGGGCCGTTCACGGGGCCCGGTCCCGGGCTGCCCGGCGCGCGGGGCGATCCGCCAGCAGTCGCCGCCGGCCGCCCGCGCCGCGGCCAGCGCGGCGTCGGCGGAGCGCAGCAGGACGGCCGCGTGGGTGCCGTCCTCGGGCAGGACCGCGATGCCGACCGCGGCCGTCAGGCCGTTGCCCCGGGGCGGGCGGGGGGCCCGGGTGCCGGAGGACCAGTCGAGCAGCAGGTGCCGGCGGACCGACCAGACCAACCGTTCGGCGACCTGGGCGGCCCCCTCGGCGCCGGTGTCCGGCAGTACCACCAGGAAGTCCTCGCCGCCGTAGCGGCCCAGGGTGTCGGCGCGGCGGATCTCCATCGCGAGCCGCTGGGCGAGGTCGCGCAGGACGGCGTTGCCGCGGGCGCGGCCGTGTTCGACGGTGACCGCCTCGAACCCGGCGATCGCCAGCAGCAGCACGGCCAGCGGGCGGGGGCCGTCGGCGTGGTCGGTGTGCTCGGCGCGGCGGGCCCGTTCGATCTCCCGGTCCAGGGTGAGCTGGAGGTGCCGGTAGTTCCAGACGCCGGTGAGCGGGTCGCAGGAGGCGGTCCGCTCCAGTTCGGCGCAGCGCCCCTCCAGTTCGGTGATCCGCCCGGTCAGCCGTTCCCGGTCGACGGCGGCCCCGGCCCGCTCCCGGCGTGCCCGCAGTCCGAGCACGGTGGCACCGGCCAGCGCGGGGGGGCTCAGCGCGGCCAGGGCCTGGACGAGCAACGGGGTGGACAATTCGGGGCGCCCTTTCGCGTGGCAGGCTCTGCGCGTCACGGTTTTCGGACGCCGCCCGGAGCGGCTGTCCGAACGGTTTTCGGACGCGGAGGATCCGGTGCACAACGAGAAGAGCGAGCTGAGGACACGGCTGTTGACGGAGCGCCGCGCACTCACCGCCGAGGGGCGCGCGGCGGCGGCGGACGCGCTGGCCGGCCACGCCTGGGAACTGGCCGCGGCCGGCAGCACGGTGGCCGCCTACGTCTCGGTGGGGGCGGAGCCGGGGACCAGGCCGCTGCTGGACGCGCTGCGGGAGGACGGGGTGCGGGTGCTGCTGCCGGTGCTGCTGCCCGACAACGACCTGGACTGGGCCGAGTACACCGGGCCCGACGCGCTCGCGCCGGCCGGGCGCGGGCTGCTGGAACCGGTCGGGCCGCGGCTGGGGCCGGAGGCCGTCACCGGGGCCTCGGTGGTGCTGCTGCCGGGTCTGGCGGTGGACCGGGCCGGGCTGCGGCTGGGCCGGGGCGGCGGCAGCTACGACCGGGTGCTGGAGCGGCTGGCGCGGGCGGGGGCGCGGCCGGTGCTGGCCGTGCTGCTGTACGGGCACGAGGTGCTGGACCGGGTGCCGGCCGAGTCGCACGACCGGCCGGTGGACGTCGTGGTCACGCCCGCCGGGGTGCTCGCACTGGGCTGAGCCCGGGGCCCGGGCCCGGCCCTACGGCTCCTCGGGCGCCGACGGCTCCGCGGGCGCCCACGGCTCCGCGGGACCGGACGGCGGCGGCCCCGCTCCCGGTGGGGAGCGGGGCCGCCGCGTGCGCGTCCTGCGGTGG
The DNA here is from genome assembly GCF_040684795.1 of Kitasatospora sp. NPDC089797. Classification (NCBI taxonomy): domain Bacteria; kingdom Bacillati; phylum Actinomycetota; class Actinomycetes; order Kitasatosporales; family Streptomycetaceae; genus Kitasatospora; species Kitasatospora sp. NPDC089797. The sequence goes on from NZ_JBFBGS010000029.1 coordinate 53,672, forward strand.
TCAGCCGGTGAGCACCAGCTTGTGCTTGGTCGCCTTCTCCACCGCGTCCGGGGTGAACGCCCAGGTCAACAGCTTGCCCTTGAGCCAGAGGTCGGTCTGGTCGTTGTAGTTGGCGTGGAAGGCGTGCCCGGAGGCCCCGCCCACGTTGATCCAGCGCGAGGAGTCCAGGTCGTTCAGGTCGACCACCATCCGCATCGACGGGATCCAGTCCACCTGGTAGCCGGCCGCCGCGTTCCAGCCCGCCGCGTCGACCGCCGCCGAGCCGCCGGAGAGCCGGTACGGGCCGCGGTTGAGTAGCTTGTGGACGACGCCGGAGGCGATCGACGAGTCGTCGGTGCCCATGGTCTGCTCGCGCAGTTCCAGCTTGTGCAGCCGGCCCCAGCTCCAGGTGGAGATGTCCTTGCCGAGCAGCGAGGTCAGGTCCTGCCGGGCGTTCTTCATCGCCTCCTTGAGCAGGTTGTCCAGGCCCTTCTGCTCCTTGTGCTGGGAGTCGATGTACGTCCACCACGAGCTGTCGGGCTTGTCCAGCTGCTGGCGCACCACCTCGGTCCAGCGGTCACCGCCGTCCGGCTGGGCCTTGCTCGGGTCGCGGGTGCCGCACTGGGTGACGATCCGGCTGGAGCTGTCCGGCTTGGTCGGGTCGTCCTGCTGGCGCACCAGCAGGCAGTTGTCCTTGGCCCGGATGTCGGCCGGGAACTTCTGGCCGAAGGCGAGGATGAGCAGGTTGCGCCAGACGCCGTTGTAGTAGGCGGCGGCGGCCGAGTCGGCGTCCTGGTGGAAGTTCCAGTCCTTCAGCAGGTCCTGGGCCTGGCGCACGTACGGGTCGTCGATCTGCTGCTTGAGCAGGAGCGGGACCAGCGTCTTCGCCATGATGCTGGTGTTGTCCAGCTGGAGGGTCTGCATGTCGTCCGGCGAGATCTTGCCGTTGTTCTTGAGCAGGCCCTCGATCTGGTCGGTGATCTCCTTGGCCCGGGTGCCGTACTCCCAGTCCTTGGTCAGGCTGTACTTGTAACTCGGGTCCACCACGGCCTGGTTGGCGGTGACGATGTAGCCGGCCGTCGGGTTGAGGCTGTACGGCAGCGCGGTGAAGGGGACCGGGTCCGCCTTCCACTGGTACGAGGAGTCCCAGCCGGGCGCCGGCATCGAGCCGTCGCCCTTGCCGCGCACCGGGATGACGCCCGGGGCCTGGTAGCCGATGTTCTTGGCGTCGGCGTAGATCAGGTTCTGCGCGGGGACGGCGAAGTCCTTGGCGGCGGACCGGAAGTCGTCCCAGTTGCGGGCCCGGTCGAGCTCGAAGACGGCGTCCATGGTCCGGCCCGGGCTGAGCGCCGTCCACTGCAGGGCGACGCCGTAGCCGCCGGTGCCGCGGTCGGGGGCGGAGCTGCCGTTGGGGGCGTACTTGCCGACGTTCTGCTGCTCGGTGCTCACGTCGGAGATCAGCGGGGCACCGGTCTGGGTGGTGCGGACGGTGATGGTGCGGTCCTCGCCGCCGGCGACCTTGATGGTCTCCTTGCGGAGGTCGAACTTCACGTCCTTGCCGTCCACCTGGTAGGTGTCCGGGCCGGTGACCTTCTCCAGGTAGAGGTCGGTCACGTCGGCGCCCAGGTTGGTGAAGCCCCAGGCGACGTCCTTGTTGTGGCCGATTATCACGCCGGGCATCCCCGCGAAGGTGAAGCCGGAGACGTCGTACTGGCAGGCCGGGGAGGTGGTCCGGCAGTGCAGGCCCATCTGGTACCAGACGGAGGGCAGGCCGGGGCCGAGGTGCGGGTCGTTGGCCAGCAGCGGCTTGCCGGTGGTGGTGTGCGAGCCCGCCACCACCCAGGAGTTGGAACCGATGCCCTGGCCGGGGCGGCCGAGCAGCTGCGGCATCGCGTCGATCCGGTCGGTGAGGCCCTGCATCAGGGCCTTGGTGGTGGCCGCGCCCTGGGTGGTGCCGCCGGCGCCGGGGGTCGGGCCGGACTGCGGCGAGCCGTCGGCCGGGCGGTAGGTGTCGCCGCTGACGGTGCCGGTCTTCACGATCGTGCCGTTGCGGGCGTACGGGTAGTCCGGGTACAGCTCGGCGATCTTGTCCGGGCCGAAGTCCTGGGCGAGCAGCGAGCGGTCGATCTCCTCCTGGAGGTTCCCGGAGAGGTTCCAGGCCATCGCCTTGAGCCAGGCCACCGAGTCGACCGGGGTCCACTGCTCGGGCTGGTAGCCGCTGTTGACGGCGCCGAGCAGGGCGTACTCCAGCGAGGCCTTCTCCCCGCCGGGGTGCTCGGCGAGCCAGGCGTTCACGCCGTCCGCGTAGGCCTGGAGGTTCTTCTTGGTCTCCGGCGAGAGCTTGGTGTCGTACTCCTTCTGCGCCACCTGGCGCCAGCCCATGGTGCGGATGAAGGAGTCGGTGTCGACCTGGCTGTCGCCGAACATCTCGGAGAGCCGGCCCGCCGTGATGTGCCGGCGGACGTCCATCTCCCAGAACCGGTCCTGGGCCTGGACGTAGCCCTGGGCGCGGAACAGGTCCTCGTTGGTGTCCGCGTACAGCTGCGGGATGCCGTTGGCGTCGCGCTTGACGTCGACCGGCGCGCTCATGCCCGCCACCTTGACCGTGCCGTCGACCTCCGGGAAGGACGCACGGACCGCGGTGACCCCGCGGTAGCCGCCGTAGCCGACGCCGGCCACCAGCAGCACGACCAGCACGATCACGAACAGACGGGCGCGCCGGAACTTCTTCGAGCGGGGCATCTGGGTCCTTGCGGTCCTGACTTCGGGGCGGGCGGGCGTGTCCGGGGCCTGGGGCCGGGACAGGGCACCACATTAGGCCGAGTCGGCGTACCGCCGTGAACGGGGGACCGAGCTGGGGCCAAGCTAAAGGTATGGCAAAATGTTAGACTGAGTAACGATCCGCAACAGGAGCATTGACGACTTCTTAGCGGGCCGACGCCCGACGGAGTCCTCCCTGTACCAACGGAACACCCCCAGCACCACCTGACACCCCGCCCGCCCATGCCTGCCCGAGGTGCCACTGCGTGAACGTCGACCACCTGAACCAGCTCCTGCTCGAAGCCTCCGTGATCCTGCTCTTCGCGGTGGTCGCCGTGCGGTTCTCAACCCGATCAGGGCTGCCCAGCCTGCTGATCTACCTCGGGATCGGCGTGGCCCTGGGCCAGAACGGGATCGGCGTCACCTTCAACAACGCGGAACTGACCCAGGTGCTCGGCTACGCGGCACTCGTGGTGATCCTGGCCGAGGGCGGCCTCAAGACCAGCTGGCGGGAGGTCAGACCGGCCATGCCGGCGGCCACCGTACTGGCCACCGTCGGCGTCGCCATCAGCGTCTTCGTCACCGCGGCCGGCGCGCACTGGCTGGTCGGCCTGGACTGGCGGACCTCGCTGCTGCTCGGCGCGATCGTCTCCTCCACCGACGCCGCGGCCGTCTTCTCGGTCCTGCGGATGGTCCCGCTGCCGCACCGGCTGACCGGCCTGCTGGAGGCCGAATCCGGCTTCAACGACGCGCCCGTGGTCATCCTGGTGGTCGCCTTCGCCTCGACCGGCGAACTGGACTCCTGGTACGTGCTGCTCGGCACGATCGCCGCCGAACTGGCCATCGGCGCGGCCGTCGGTCTGGCGGTCGGCAAGCTCGGCGCCTACGCGGTCAAGCACGTCGCCCTGCCCTCCTCCGGCCTGTACCCGATCGCCGTGGTGGCGCTCACCGTGCTCGCCTACGCCGGCGGCGCGCTGCTGCACGGCTCCGGCTTCCTCGCCGTCTACATCAGCGCGGTGATCCTCGGGAACTCCAAGCTGCCGCACGGGCCCGCGGTGCGCGGCTTCGCCGACGGACTGGCCTGGATAGGGCAGATCGGCATGTTCGTGCTGCTCGGGCTGCTCGCCGCGCCCGAGAGCATGGGCGACGCGGTGGTCCCCGCGCTGGTGGTCGGCGCGGTGCTGGTCTTCGTGGCCCGGCCGCTGTCCGTGATCCTCACCCTGACCCCGTTCAAGGTGCCCGGACGCGAGCAGGCACTGCTGAGCTGGGCCGGACTGCGCGGGGCGGTGCCCATCGTGCTGGCCACCATCCCGGTGGTGTCCGGCGCGCACAAGGCCGAGGACGTGTTCAACATCGTCTTCATCCTGGTCGTCGTCTTCACCCTGCTCCAGGGCCCGACCCTGCCCTGGATGGCCAAGCGGCTGCGGATCGGCGAGGGCTCCATGGGCCAGGACCTCGACATCGAGTCGGCGCCGCTGGAGAAGCTGCACGGGCACCTGCTGTCGGTCGCGCTCTCGCCGACCTCCCGGATGTCCGGCGTGGAGATCAGCGAGCTGCGGCTGCCGAAGGGGGCCGCCGTCACCCTGGTCGTCCGGGAGGGCAACTCCTTCGTGCCGGACAAGGCGACCATGCTGCGCGGCGGGGACGAGCTGCTGGTGGTCACCACGGACGAGGTCGGCGAGGCGGCCGAGCGGCGGCTGCGGGCCGTGGACAAGGGCGGCAAGCTGGCCGGGTGGCTGAACGGGCGGTGACCGGCGGGGCGGGGCGGGCCCCGGGTGGTCTGGGTGGTCTGGCGGGATCTACGCGCGTAACTGTATGCTGGTTCGATTACGCCGTATAACCACCGCTAGACCACCCCCAGCATCTGCCTGACGCAGAGTTGGCGCGACCGCTCGGCGGCCGCGGTCCGCCCCGGCCCACCAGGCCCGGCCGGCCCGGTATCTACCCCGGTCGACGCGCGAGAGGACGACTCTCGGCGCCGTCGGGGCCACCCCATGCCCTGCCGCGCTACCAGGCAGCAGGAAGGACCGACCGTGACGGCCCGCCGAACGGTCGAGATCGCCTCGGACTCCGCTCCGGACACCACTCCGGACTCCGTCCCGGGCAGTGCTCCGGACACCACCCGGGACTCCGCGACCAGCACTGTCGACACCGCCGCCGAGGCGCCCGCCCGAGTCGGGTACGGCGAGCTGCTGCGCACCCCGGGCGCCTGGACGTTCCTGTCCCCCGCCCTCGTCGCGCGGCTCCCCTACGCGATGCTCAGCATGGGCATCCTGCTGCTCGTCACCCAGACCACCGGCTCGTACGGCACTGCCGGTACCGCCGTCGCCGTCGCGGCCGTCGCCCAGGCCCTGATCGGGCCGCAGACCGGGCGGCTGGCCGACCGGTACGGCCAGGCCTCCGTGCTGGTCCCGACGGTGCTGGTGCACGCCGCCTCGGTCGCCCTGCTGATCACGCTGGCGCTCGGCCACGCGCCGGACTGGAGCGTCTACCTGGCCGCCGTCCCCGCCGGGGCGAGCGTGCCGCAGGTCGGCGCGATGGTCCGGGCCCGCTGGGTCTCCACCTTCACCCGCGAGGGCGCCTCGCCCAACGCCGCGGCCAAGGTGAGCACCGCCTTCGCCTTCGAGTCCGTGACGGACGAGTTCACCTTCGTGATCGGTCCGATCCTGGCCGCCAACATCGCCGCGTTCGCCAGCCCGGCGGTCGCGCTGGTGGTCGAGGCCTCGCTGACCCTGGTCGGCGGCCTCGCCTTCGCGGCCCAGCGCCGCAGCGCCCCGGCCCGGATCGTCCCGGAGCCCGGTGTGAAGCGCGTCTCGGCGCTGGCCTCGCCCGGCGTCCGGCTGCTGGTCGGAGCCTTCCTCGGGGTCGGCGCGGTGTTCGGCGGCATGCAGGTGTCGGTCAACGCCTTCGCGGACTCGGTGGGGCAGCACGACTCCGGCGGCACGGTGTACGGGATCTTCGCGGGCGGCTCGATGCTGGCCGGCGTGCTGTACGGCGTGATCGCCTGGCGGCGGCCGGTCCAGCAGCGGATGGTCATCAGCTACACGATGCTGGTGCTCGGCTGCTCGGCGCTGTGGGCGATGCCCAACCTGGTCGCGCTGACCGTCGCCGGGCTGGTCTGCGGCCTGGCCATCGCCCCCACCCTGATCAGCGGCTACACCCTGGTCGAGACGCTGGTCGCGGACGGCGCCAAGACGGAGGCCTTCACCTGGCTGACCGGTGCGATCGGGCTGGGACTGGCGCTCGGGTCGATGGCGGCGGGCAAGCTGCTCGACGGCCACGGCCCGTCGGTCGGCTTCCTGGTGCCCGCCGTCGGCGCCGGCCTCGGGCTGATCGCCCTGGTGTCGCTGCGGCACCTGCTGGTGGCCCCGGGCGGGGCGGGACGCGTGGTGGCCTCCTCGGCCGAGCGCGGCAACCCGGCGCAGCTCGTCGGCGCGGCCAAGGGCTGAGTGCACACGGCGGCCGCGCTGCCGACGGTCGGCGACGCGGTGGTCGGCGGGTGGCGACGCGGTGGTCCGCGACGCGGTACCGGCTCATCTCACACCGGATTCGCTGGACTGATCCAACGGAATACCGCATCATTGACCATCGTTAGCACTCATCAGGCGAGAGTGCCAGGAGGAAGACAAGTGCCCACGTACCAGTACCAGTGCACCGAGTGCGGCAACGGCCTGGAGGCGGTGCAGAAGTTCACCGACGAGGCGCTGACCACGTGCCCCGACTGCCAGGGACGGCTCCGCAAGGTCTTCTCGGCCGTGGGCGTCGTGTTCAAGGGCTCGGGCTTCTACCGGACCGACAGCCGGTCGTCCTCCAGCAGCTCGGTGAGCTCGGGTTCGTCCGCCGGCTCCTCGACGCCGTCGACCTCGGGCTCGTCCGGCTCCGGGGGTTCCGCGGGTTCCACCGGCTCTTCGAACTCGTCGAGCTCGTCCAGTTCGTCCAGCAGCCCGGCTCCGGCCGCGGGCTGATCCCGGCCCCCGGGTCTCCCGGGCGTCGCCGAAAGCTTCACGCAAAGGCCCGTCGGCCCCGCTTCGCGCGGGGGCGGCGGGTCTTTTCGCGCGCCCGCGTCAATGCGCCGAGGTCGGCCTCACTCGTGTGAGTGCACGAAGTTGTCCACAGGCGCGGGTTTGTCCACAGGTTGTGGGAACCGGCTTTCCGTCGGCACGGGAAACGGCGCATCGTACGGGTCACCGGGCCGGATCGAGCCGGCCCGGGCGAGTCCGGAGGTGTCCCGATGACGGCCATGAGCCTGTCCGCTCCCCTGCCCGCGCCCACCGTGCCGCCACGGCGGGAGGTGCCGAGCTTCCCACCGATCCGGCGCGGCTGCGGCGGGTGGCACCGCTGGCGCCGGGCCGCCCGGCGGCGGGCGGGAGTGCCGGCGCTGGTGCTGCTCGCGGTGGCTGCGGCGCTCGCCTCCGCGCCTGTGCGGGCGGGGCTGTCACCGTCCCCCGCGGGCGCGGCGGGCCGCCTGGGCTGCCCGTCCGGACCTCCGGAGGATCGCCCGTGAGCCGAGACAGAGGAGGTCCATCCGGCGGCCGAGAGCCGTGACGCACCGGGGCAGGGCAGGGCACGCCGGCGCCCGCTGTTCCCCGAGATGCGCGGTCCTTCTAGTCCCCGTGGTGCGGCGGGCGCTGACTCAGGTACCAGTCCAGCCCCCGACCACCGCTCTCCCCAGCCCCGGGGCGGTCACCCCAGCCGGCGTCGGTGTCGTCCCGGGACTGCTGATCGAGCGGGTCGCGGAAGACCAGCCGGGCCTTGGTGGGAGCTGCGGGAGCAGCGGAAGAGGTGGGGGTGGAGGTGGAGGTGGTGGGAGGGCCTGAGGTGGTGGCGGAGGAGGAGGCCCGGGTGGTGGAGGAGGGAGGAGGGGAGGAGGGGGAGGGGGAGGGAGGGGCGGGGGTCCCCCGCCCGCGCCGCGACCGGCCCTGCCCTTGGCCCTGTTCGCGCTCCGGCGCCTGCTCTCGTTCCTGCTCGCTCACCTTGTCCACCACCTCGTCCACTCCCCTGCTCACGGTCCGTCCGCCCTGCCCTTCCAGCCTAGAAGCCCCGCGAGACCCCCGGTGACGCACTCCGGGCCCGGTTGCGGAGTGCTCCGCAACCGGGCCCGGGTCATCGACCTCGGCGGACGGCCGTCAGGCGGCTTCGAAGCCCGCATGATCGGCGATCTTCTTCAGCTCGGCCAGTGCGTGCTTCTCGATCTGCCGGATCCGTTCGCGGGTGAGGCCGTGCTGCTTGCCCACCTCGGTGAGGGTGCGCTCGCGGCCGTCCTCCATGCCGTAGCGGGAGCGGATGATCGAGGCGGTGCGGTCGTCGAGCCGCCCGATCAGGCCGTCCAGCTCCTCACGACGGAGCATGACCATCACGGCGTCCTCCGGGGACGTCGCCCCGGTGTCCTCCACCAGGTCGCCGAACTGGGTCTCCCCCTCGTCGTCGACCGACATGTTGAGGCTGACCGGGTCCCGGGCCCAGTCCAGCACGTCCTTGATCCGGGCCTCGGTGGTGTCCAACTCGGCCGCGATCTCGGCCGGCTCGGCCTCGCGGCCCAGTTCCTTGGACTTCTCGCGCTGCACCCGCCGGATCCGCCCAAGCTCCTCGACCAGGTGCACGGGCAGCCGGATGGTGCGGGACTGGTCGGCGATCGAGCGGGTGATCGCCTGCCGGATCCACCAGGTCGCGTAGGTGGAGAACTTGAAACCCTTGGCGTAGTCGAACTTCTCGACGGCGCGCACCAGGCCCGCGTTGCCCTCCTGGATGAGGTCGAGCAGGGGCAGGCCGCTGCGCGGGTAGCGCCGGGCGACCGCGACCACCAGGCGGAGGTTGGAGCGGATGAAGACGTCCTTGGCACGCTCGGCGTCGGCGGCTATCGCCTCCAGCTCCTCGCGCGTGACGCCCTCGGGGAGTTGGCCGTCGGGGAGTTCGCTCTCCTCCAGCAGGTGCTGGGCGTACACACCGGCCTCGATCCGCAGCGAGAGCTCGACCTCCTCGGCGGCATCGAGCAGGGGCGTCCTGGCGATCTCGTCGAGGTACATACCGACCAGGTCGCGGTCGGCCTCGAAGTTGGTCGGGCGGGCCGCGCGAGTCCGGTCGGCCCTGTCGCGAACGACGGCACGGGTGGCCATGCTTGCTCCCTTTGCTGGTGTTGCCGAGGTCTGCCTGCCTGCCCCGAGAGGGCAAGAAGTGCGGGCCCCGCGGGGCTCACACGTAACGATCCAACGAACAGATTCCGGACAACATTCCCAAGTCGTTCAGATTCTTCCCGGCGATGCAGTATCCTGCCGGTTTTCACCCCGGTTCTGGACGGTCGGTGACCGCTCGAGCACCTCCGGTGCCCGCGGACGACCGATCCCGTGACCCTTCCGGGCGACCTCTTCACCGCCCGCACACCCGGGCGCCGCCTACTCGTTGAACAGGCAAAGGATCGCGTACGTTCCCGTGCGCCCCCTTTTTCCGCCCGCGCCCGCCACCCGGCGCACGCAGGTCCTCCGCACAAAAGATGCCGAATCGCTATCACCCCAGCTCCAGATCTGCGCAGGCCGCTGGGAAGGTGTCAGGCATGCACCTGACCAACAGCACGTCTCTCGTCACCGTGCGTCAGCGCCGCCTCCTCCGGGAGGCCTCGCTCGCGCTGGGCTGTGCCGCGCTGTTCGTCCTCCTGGCCATGCTGGTGACGGGCCACTGGTCCCCCCTGCACGAGTTCGACCAGGACTGGATCAGCGAGTTCCACGGCTACGCGCGGGACCACCGGGCCTGGACCGCCGCCGTGCAGACCCTCTCCGACATCGGCGCCCCCGTCACGATGCGTGTTCTCCTCGGCATCGCGGCCGCCTGGCTCCTGCTGATCGGCGCCCGGGTGCTGGCCGGCTGGGTGGCCGCCCAGGCGCTGGTCGGCTGGGGCGCCCAGTGGGCGCTGAAGCTGGCCTTCGACCGGCCGCGGCCCGTCTTCCCCGACCCGGTCTCGCACGCCGACGGCCCGGCCTTCCCCTCCGGGCACGCCATGGCCTCGGCGATCACCTGCGCCGCCCTGGTCGGCCTGCTCTGGTACCGGGTCGACCGACGCGGGCGCACCGCCGCCTGCACGGTGTCCGCGGTGGCGATGCTGTCCATCGGCTGGACCCGGACCGCTCTCGGGGTGCACTGGCCCAGCGACGTCGTGGCCGGCTGGCTGGCCGCCGGCGTGGTGGTGGGCGTCGTGACGGCCGCGATCGAGCTCTGGCGACCGGGCGCCCTGGCCCGGGACGTCCGCCGGGTCAACTGGCGCACCAGGCCCAGGGTCCAGCGGGTGATCGTGCCGTCCGTCCGGACGGCCCGGGCCGACGAGCCGTCCGAGGACGGCGAGTTCGAGGATCCTTGGACCGACAGGCCGCGACCGGGCCGGAGTTGACCGCGGCCGCAACGCCGCAGGCCCTCCGTCCCGGCTGGGAGGAGGGCCTGTGAGCTGCGGTTCTGTTGTGCCCCAGGCAGGATTCGAACCTGCGACACCGGCTTTAGGAGAGCCGTGCTCTATCCCCTGAGCTACTGAGGCGTGGCCGGTCGGTGACCAGGCCGTTCACAGCGTACCGGATCGGGCGTCGGCCAAGGGTGGCGGACCGTGGCGCAGGACCGCGGAGGGGGAGCCGGCCGGGCCGGCTCCCCCTCCGCGGTGCGGGGTGGGGATCAGAGGAGGCGGAACAGGCGGGACTGGATGGAGGGCGGGTTCAGTTCGGACTGGAGGGCCACCGGGACCTCCGCCTTGCTGTCGCCCACGCGCAGCGTGCCGACCTCCTTGCCCGCCGCCAGCTGGTGGCCCAGCACACCCGGCTCCAGGGTGACCGTGCCGGTGACGCCCGGGAAGCCGGCGACCACGAGGTCCTTGGTCGCGACGACCGGGACCTTTCCGCCGAGCCCGTCGTCCACGGCGCCGACGACGTCGCCCTTCTTCACCACGGTCTGGCCGGTCAGCCCGTTCTGCGCCGCCTGGATCTGCTTGCCGCTGACCTTGAGGACGGTCGGCAGGATGCCGTCGCCCGGGTTGGGCGAGGTGGCCTGCTGGCCCAGGGTGACGCCGAGGATCAGTCGCTTCACGCCGCCGATGTCCTTGTAGGCGGCCCACATCAGGCAGCCGCCGGCCGGGGTGCTGGAGCCGGTCTTGACGCCGATGACACCGGTCTTCGGGTTGATCAGGTTGTTGGTGTTGGAGATCTTCACCCCGTTGAGGGTGGTGTCCGGGGTGGCGACGATCTGTCGGAAGATGTCGTCCTGCATGACCTGCTCGGCCAGCTTCAGCTGGTCCTTGGCGGTGGACTTGGTGTCCGCGTTGAAGCCCGCCGGGTCGGCGTAGGTCGTGTTGGTCATGCCGAACTTGGCCGCGGTGTCGTTCATCTCCTTCACGAACGCCTCCTCGGAGCCGGAGTGGAAGCGGGCGAGCAGCCGGGCCACGTTGTTGGCGGACGGCAGCATCAACAGCTCCAGCGCCTGGTACTCGCTGAGCACCTGACCCTCGGTGAGCGTCACCCGGGACTCGTCGGCGTTGCCGGACTCCTGCGCGGCCGGCTTGTCGACGACGATCTTCGGGCCGCTCTCCCCCTTCTTCAGCGGGTACTTCTGCAGGATCAGGTAGGCGTTCATCACCTTGGTGACGCTGGCGATCGAGGCCGGCGTCTCCTGACCGGAGCTGCCGAGGCTGCCGACGCCGACCACCTCGGCGGCCGACTGGCCCTTGGCCGGCCAGGCCAGGTCGAGCTGGTCGCCGGCGAAGCTGAAGCCGGTCGCGGCCGTCATCCGCACCTTCGGGTCCGGCAGCGGACGCAGCAGCTGCGCCACCACCACCGCGCCGAGCACCACGGCCAGGAACACCGTCCAGATGGTGATCCGCTTGAGCGCGCGCCGCAGCGGGGAGACCGGGCGGGCGTTAAGGGTCGCCAGGACCTCCATCGCCTCGGCCGTGTTCTCGGGCGGGAGCAGCGGCTGCGGGGAGGGCAGCGGCTCGGGCCCGGGCAGCGGCGGGACGGGCGGCACCGGTCGCCGGTCGGGCTCGGGCAGCGGGGTCGGGGCCGGGGTGGGCGTCGGCTTCGGGGCCGGCGGGACCGGGACCGGAGCCGGCTCGGGTTCGGGTTCGGGGAGGGGCTTGGGCGTCGGGTCCGGAACGGGGGCCGGTGCCGGGGGCTCGGGCACGGTGCCGGTCGCCGGAGCGGCGGCCGGGGCCGCGGGCGTGCGCAGCGGCTTGGGCTTCTCCAGCTTCTCGGACTGACCGGACTCGCCGGGCCGGCCGGGCTTGGTCAGGAGGAGGGTCGGCGAGGCGCCGGCGGGGGCGTCCGGTTCGGGAGCGTCGGCCTTCCCGGTCGGCTCCGCCGGGTCGGCGTCCTCGGCACCTTCGGTGTCCTCGACGCCCTCGGCACCCTCCGCCTCGGCGGCCGCCCCGGCCTCCGGGGTGTCCCCCTTGCCGCCCGCCTCCGCCGCCCCCGCGGCCGTCCGCATGGCGAGACGGGGGTCGGCGACGGGCGGCCGCTCGGCGGCCTCCGGCGCGCCGGTGGCGGTCGGCTCCTCGTTCTCCTGCGGCGCTCCGTCGTCGGAACCGTCCTCGTCCGCGGGCTTCAGCAGCTCCTCCGGCAGGCGCAGCGCGGTGGTCCTGTTGTCCACCGGCAGCCGCAGCATCGTCGTCCGGCTGTCCACATCGCGGACACGGAGCTGTACCGTCGGGCCGGCCTTGGCGCCCGCCTTCGGCGCCTCGGCGGAGTCGGCGGAGTCGGCGGAGTCGGCGTCGGCAGCGGGGGCGCCGTCGGCCGGAGCCTCGACGGAACCCGCTGCGGACGTCTCCCCCGGAGCCTCCGGAACCTCCGCCGGAACCTCCGCGGGGCCTTCGGCGGCCTCCCCGGCGACGGCGGCCGCGGCTGACGCCCCGGCGGCCGCCGCAGCGGTCCGTTCGCGCTCGCGGTCCCGCTCCCGCTCGCCGTCCCTCAGCACCCTGTCGGGGGACTCGCCCACGTATCCCAGCCTCCTCAACGCCCGGCGGGGCCTCGGCAGACCCGATTTCGGGAAGCCGACGCCCCGCCCCGTGTACCTGTACAGTCTCCGCCACCGACGGCCGATCCAGCCGCGCACACCCCGCCCGACCGGCGCTTATTGCCGCCGCACGGCCGCAACGCGGTCTGTTCAAGGGTCAGACGCCGGGCCCGAGGCCGCCGGTTCCGTGCCTTCACCGCAAGGTCACGATTCGGAGGCGTACTCGACAAGCCCGTGTGAGAGGCGTCACCCTGTCTCTCATCCACGCGGGGAGGCTTGGATGGGCAAGAGCCGCAGAACTGTTCCCGAGGAACTCTTGCTGCTCGCTTTGGACCCGACCACGGGTACCACGGCGCAGCCGCAGACCCTCGACCTCGGACTCGCCGGGGCGCAGCTCGTCGAGCTGTCCCTGGCCGGACGGATCGTACCGGAGGGCGACCGGATCGCCGTCGTGCTCGCACGGCCGACCGGCGACCCGACCCTCGACCACGCACTGGAGCTGCTGCGCCGACGCGGCAGTCCGGTCCGCGCGGCGCACTGGATCGGCGGGCCGCGGCTGGGGCTGCGGCAGACGTACCTGGCGCACCTGGAACGCTGCGGCATGGTCACGGCCGTGCCGGGGCAGATGTGCGGGGTGCTGCCGACGACCCGGTACCAGGCGTCGGACGACTGCACCAACGCCGCGATCAAGCAACGGCTGGACACCGCGATCCGCACCGGTGTGCCGCCGGACCCGCGGACGGCCGCGCTCGCGGCCCTGGCCCACTCGGTGGGTCTGGGCAAGCACCTGTATCCGGGCAACGAGGGCCGGTCCTCACGGTCGCGGCTGCGTGACCTGATCCGGTACGACCCGCTGGGCGGGATGGTCGCGCACGCCGTGATGGACGTGCAGAACGGCCTGCCGGCCCAGCAGAACCGTTCTTCCCAGGGTCCCGCGACCGGCTCCGGCCGTTCCGGTGCCCGGGCGGCGGGCCGGGCTCCGGGCGGGCGGGTGTCCGCTCCCCGGGTCGGGGTGCGCTGACCGCCGGCCGTCCGCCGGGCCGGCGGGCCCGCGGCGTGCGCCGCACCGCTCGCGCCCCTGTGCGGCGCTGAACGCCCGGCCGCGCGACTGCGCACCAGCGGTGGGCCCGGACCATCCGCACCTCCGGACCGTCCGGTACCTCCGGAACGTCCCGTACATCCGGCACCACGAGCAGCACCGAGGGGCGGTCGCCCCGCGACGCAAGTCGCCCGGCGACCGCCCCTCCGTCGTTCCCGCAGCCGTCGTTCCCGCAGGCCCTGCGGGGTCCGTCGCGGGTGTCGTCGCGGGCCGTCGCGGGTCCGTGCGGGCCCGCGGCAGCCACCGGTTCGAGCCGCCGAGCCGCATTACCACCTGGGGGCTTCCGCCGTCTCACGGACGCGCTTTTCCGATGATCTGTTCTACCGCGCTGCTGTGATTCCCCGGCGCCGACCTGGCCCAAGGTGTCATGCTGCTCCGAGTCAGGGGGGTTGGTCCCAATGTCCGAAGTGTTCCGAGGACTGCCGTTCCAACGATCACCAGAAGTTCGGCCGGAGGTCGACGTGTCCGCGAACATCAATCCCACCGTGCGCCGCAGGCGCCTCGGCTCCGAGCTGCGCAAGCTCCGTGAGGGCCTCGGGATGACGGCGGAGGAGGTGGCCGGCCGTCTGATGGTCTCCCAGTCGAAGATCAGCCGACTGGAGAACGGCCGCCGCAGCATCAGCCAGCGCGACGTGCGCGACCTCTGCGACGTGTACAACGTGGCCGACGACCAGATGCGCAACAGCCTGATGGAGATGGCCAAGGAGTCCCGCCAGCGCGGCTGGTGGCACGACTTCAACGACATGCCGACCCCGTACAGCGTCTACATCGGGCTGGAGGCCGAGGCCTCCTCGATCCGCGCGTACGAGTCCTCCTTCATCCCCGGTCTGCTGCAGACCGAGCAGTACGCCCAGGCGGTGGTCGAGGGCACCCAGCCGGACACCGACGCCAACGCGGTGCAGCGCCGGGTGCAGGTCCGGATGAAGCGCCAGGAGCGCGTCCACGGCGAGAACCAGCTCGGCAGCCTGTGGACCGTCATAGACGAGGCGGCGCTGCGGCGCGAGGTCGGCAGCCGGGAGATCATGGCCCGGCAGCTGCGGCAGATGCTGGAGCTGAGCCTGCGTCCGAACATCACCATCCAGGTGATCCCGTTCTCGCACGGGGCCCACCCCGGCATGACCGGGACATTCTCCCTGTTGGAGTTCCCGGAGTCAGCCGATTCCACGGTTGTCTACTTCGAAGGTGTGACGAGCGATCTCTACCTGGAGAAGGAAGCCGATGTGCGCCGCTATACCGGTCTGTACGACTACCTGAGAGCGGCCGCGCTCGGTGTCGCGGAGAGCCGGTCGCTGATAGCCGACATCGAAAAGGGATACCACGAATGAGCACCCCCGCCGAGCACGGAACCCGTTGGCGCAAGAGCAGTCACAGCGGAGGCCAGGGCGCCTGCGTGGAGATCGCCGGACCGGCTGCGGGAGCGGTCGCGGTCCGGGACTCCAAGGACCCGCTGGGACCGCAGTTGCGCTTCTCCACCGAGGCCTGGAACGCGTTCGCGTCGGCCGCGGCGGCGGGTTCGCTCGGCGGGGTCCGTCGGGTCTGAACCCGCCCGGTGCTCGGCCCAGTTGCCCGTAGCGCTGTCCGTCGCCCCGAGCGGCGGTCGGCGCTACGGGCAACTGCCGTCTGACGGAGGGGCGTTCAGCGCGCCACTGGGTAGCGGACGGCCCAGTCGGCGCCCTCCGGGGTCTGCCGGTCGTGCAGTTCGGTGCCGTGGGTCAGCTCCAGGGCGAAGTCGTCGGCGAGTTCGAGGATCGCGCCGCGCCCCTCCAGCCCCGCCACCAGGCCGGGCGGCAGCGCGGTGTCCCCGTGCAGCACCCCGAGCAGGTTGCCGCAGATCGCGCCGGTGGAGTCGCTGTCGCCGGAGTGGTTGACGGCCAGCAGCAGGCCCGAGCGGACGTCGTGCGCGACCAGCGCGCAGTACACCGCGATGGCCAGGGCCTCCTCGGCGACCCAGCCCTCCCCCAGGGCTTCGACCCGCTCGGCGGACGGCTCGCCGGCCCGCACCGCGTCCAGCGCGGCCCGCAGGGCGGCGGTGGTCTCCTCGTGCGCCTGCCGCTCGGAGAGCAGCGCCAGCGCCAGGTGGACGCCCTCCTCCAGGGTGCCGCCGCGGGCGACCGCCTGGACGATCACCGCCAGCGCGCCGGCCGCGAGGTAGCCGGTCGGGTGGCCGTGGGTGAGCACCGAGCACTCCACCGCGAGTTGGAACACCAGGCCCGGCTCCCAGGTGGTGAGCAGCCCGAACGGGGCCGCCCGGACCACCGTGCCGCAGCCCTTGGAGTGCGGGTTCTTGGGCCGCTCCAGGGTGCCCAGGCGCTCGCCGTCCGGCCCGGTGAGGCCGGTCAGGCAGCCCTGGCCGGGGGCCCGCTGGGCGTACAGCCACTCCTCCCGGCCGAGCCAGCCGAGGTCGGGGCGGCGCTCGTCCGGGCCCCAGTCGCGCTGGGTGGCGGCCCACCGCAGGTAGGCCAGGTGCAGGTCGGTGGGCGGGTGCCAGCTGCCGGTGTCGCGCCGGATGTGGGCGCGGATCAGGCCGTCCACGGTGAACAGGCTGAGCTGGGTGTCGTCGGTTATCGCGCCGGTGCGCCCGTACGCGGGGACGTAGCCGGTGACGCCGTGCGGGCCGTGCTGGGCCCGGATCTTCTCCAGCGGCTCGAACTCGACGCCGGCGCCGAGCGCGTCACCGATGGCACCGCCGAGCAGGCAGCCGCGGACCCGGCTGCGGAAGTCCTGCTGCTGGGCTCGTGACCACAGTGGCATCACGACGGGGCGCCTTTCGTCGGGGTCGGGGGCCGCGCGCGGCACCACGGCGGCCGACGCGCCCCCGCACTGTACTTCGAAGAATCGAACGGATCGACGGAGTCCCCGGTGCCCCGGACGCCCGGGGCCCCGCCCCGGCCCGCCCCGGCCCGCCGCCGGTGGCACGGCAGGGGGCCGGGCGGGGCCGGGGTTCAGTCGAGGACGGGCAGCAGCTCCGGCAGGTGCCCGTCCGAGGCCAGCGCCGCCGCCCGCCGCTCGGCCGGCACCTCGCCGTAGACGGTGCTGCGCTGGCGGTGCGGACGGCCCGCGGCCTCGGCGATCGCCTGGAGGTCGCGCACCGACTTGTAGCTGCCGTACGCCGACCCGGCCATCCGCGAGATGGTCTCCTCCATCAGCGTGCCGCCGAGGTCGTTGGCGCCCGAGCGGAGCATCTCGGCCGCGCCCTCCGCGCCCAGCTTGACCCAGCTGGTCTGGATGTTGGGGATGTGCGGGTGCAGCAGCAGCCGGGCCATCGCGACCACCGCGCGGTTGTCCCGGGCGGTCGGGCCGGGGCGGGCGATGCCGGCCAGGTAGACCGGCGCGTTGGTGTGGATGAACGGGAGGGTGACGAACTCGGTGAAGCCGCCGGTGCGTTGCTGGATCTCCGCGAGCAGCCGCAGGTGGCCGAGCCAGTGCGCCGGGGTGTCGACGTGCCCGTACATCATGGTGGAGGAGGAGCGGATGCCCAGGTCGTGCGCGGTGGTGACCACCTCGACCCAGGTCGCGGCGGGCAGCTTGCCCTTGGTGAGCACCCAGCGGACCTCGTCGTCGAGGATCTCGGCGGCGGTGCCCGGGATGGTGTCCAGGCCGGACTCCTTGGCCTGCTGGAGCCAGTCCCGGATCGACAGCCCGGTCCTGGTCGCGCCGTTGACCACCTCCATCGGGGAGAAGGCGTGCACGTGGATGCCGGGCACCCGCTCCTTCACCGCGCGGGCGATGTCGAAGTAGGCGGTGCCGGGCAGGTCCGGGTGGATGCCGCCCTGCATGCACACCTCGGTGGCGCCCACCTCCCAGGCCTGCGCGGCCCGTTCGGCGACCTGCGACAGCGACAGGGTGTAGGCGTCGGCGTCGGTGCGGCGCTGGGCGAAGGCGCAGAAGCGGCAGCCGGTGTAGCAGACGTTGGTGAAGTTGATGTTCCGGGTGACGCAGTAGGTGACGTCGTCGCCGACCGCCGCCCGGCGGACGTCGTCGGCGATCCGGCAGAGCGCGTCCAGGGCCGGGCCGTCCGCGTGGAACAGCGCCAGCGCCTGGTCGTCGGTGAGCTTGCGCGGGTCGTCGGCGGCCACCGCGAGCGCCCCGCGCAGGTCCCCGGCGAGGCGTTCCGGCGCGCCCTTCGCCAGCACCTGTTCGCGCAGCACCTCCCAGTCGCCGTAGACGTCCTCGAAGTCGGCCCGGCGGTCGCCGGTGCGGCCCTCGGTGTCGACGGCGGTGTGCAGGTCGGTGCGGCCGTACGACTGCGGGAGGTCCTCGGGCTCCTGCCAGGGGAGGCCGCGGACGGTCGCGTCCGGGTTCGCCAGGCCGGTGTCCGGATCGGCGAGCGCGCGGACGTGCGGCAGCACCCGCGGGTCCAGCCAGGGTTCGCCGCGCAGCACGTACTCGGGGTAGACGGCCAGGCGCTCGCGCAGCACGAAGCCGGCCGCGGCGGAGCGCTCGGCCAGGCGGTCGATCTGCGGCCAGGGACGCTCGGGGTTGACGTGGTCGGGGGTGAGCGGGGAGACGCCGCCCCAGTCGTCGATGCCGGCCGCGATCAGCCGTTCGTACTCGCCGTCCACCAGGTTCGGCGGCGCCTGGAGGCAGGCGGTCGGGCCCATCAGGTGCCGGGCCACCGCCACCGTGGCGACCAGCTCGTCGAGTTCGGCGTCGGGCATGCCGCGCATCGCGGTGTCCGGCTTGGCCCGGAAGTTCTGCAGGATCAGTTCCTGGACGCCGTGGTAGGCCCGGGAGACCTTGCGCAGCGCGAACAGCGACTCGGCGCGTTCCGCGTGGGTCTCGCCGATGCCGATCAGCAGGCCGCTGGTGAACGGGACGGAGCTGCGGCCGGCGTCCTCCAGCACCCGCAGCCGGACGGCGGGTTCCTTGTCCGGGGAGCCGTAGTGCGGGCCGCCGGGTTCGCTCCACAACCGGGTGGCGGTGGTCTCCAGCATCATGCCCATCGACGCGGAGACCGGCTTGAGCCGCTGGAAGTCCGTCCAGCTCAGCACCCCGGGGTTGAGGTGCGGGAGCAGGCCGGTCTCCTCCAGGATCCGCACGGACATCGCCCGGACGTACGCCACGGTGTCGTCGTAGCCGTGCGCGTCCAGCCACTCGCGGGCCTCCGGCCAGCGGTCCTCGGGCTTGTCGCCGAGCGTGATCAGGGCTTCCTTGCAGCCGAGTTCGGCCCCGCGCCGGGCCACCTCCAGCACCTCGTCCGGGGACATGAACATCCCGTGCCCGGCCCGGCGCAGCTTGCCCGGGACGGTGGCGAAGGTGCAGTAGTGGCACTTGTCCCGGCAGAGCCGGGTGAGCGGGATGAACACGCTCTTGGAGTAGGTGATGACGCCGGGCCGGCCGGCCGCCTCCAGGCCGGCGTCGCGCACCCGGGCGGCGCTCGCGCACAGGTCGCGCAGGTCCTCGCCCCTGGCCTGGAGCAGCACCGCGGCCTCGGTCGGGTCGAGGGCGACGCCGTCCCGGGCGCGGCGCAGGGCGCGCCGCATCGCGTTCGCGGTCGGGGGGTTGCTGCTTGGTTCCGTGACGGTTCCGTCCATGGCGCGACCCTACGCCAGGCGTCGTACTCCGGAGGGAGTAACCCTGAGGCCTTCTCAGGGTCGGCGTACCCCAGCGGGCGAACCCCGAGATGCCCCTGCAGGGCGATGACGCGGCGTCGGTACCGGCCTCTAATGGAGGAGCAGTACCGATCGCACGGGTTCACGGAGGAGTTGAGGACTACATGACCGACGAGACGGCGGTGGACGACCGGATGGACGACGGAGTGCCGTACCGCCCACGGCGGCGCGTCCTGGTGCGCGCCGGGGTGCCGGTGGCGGTGGCCGCGGTGATCGCCGCCGGGGTCGGGCTGGTGCCGGCGCTGGCCGCCGACGCGCCGCCGGACCTGCCGCAGCTGTCGGCCGAGCAGGTGGTGGCCAAGGCGCTCGGCTCCGACACCCGGACGCTGTCCGGGGAGGTCTCCCTCTCCACCGACCTCGGGGTGCCCAGCCAGCTGCTCGGCGCGGCGGCCGGCGGGCTCGGCGCGGCGGCCGGGCACGGCGGGGGCTCGGGTGCGGGGGCGGACCCGCAGGCCAAGCTGCTCGGACTGCTCGGGGGCGACCAGACGCTGCGGGTCGCGGTGGACGGCCCGGACCGCCAGCGGGTGGACGTGCTGGAGAACATGTCGGGCTACACCCTGGTCCGCAACGGTGACCAGAGCTGGGCCTGGGACAGCTCGACCAACACCGCGGTTCACCTGACCGGGCGTCCGGCCGGGCCCGGCGACGCCCCGAAGGCGCCGCTGACCGGGGTGCCGACGACCCCGCAGGAGGCGGCCCGGCAGTTCCTGACCGGGAGCGCCGGCACCACCTCGGTGACGGTGGCCGGGACGGCCAACGTGGCCGGGCAGAAGGCGTACCAGCTGAGCGTCAAGCCGACCCAGTCCGGTTCGACCATCGCCGAGGTCCGGATAGCGGTGGACGCCGACAACGGGGTGCCGCTCGCGGTGGTGGTGAAGTCCACCGACGGTTCCACCGTGCTGGACATCCACTTCACCGACGTCTCCTTCGCCGCGCCGGCCGCCAAGACCTTCGACTTCACCGCTCCCAAGGGCGCCAAGGTGACGGAGAAGAAGGCGGACGAGGCGACGAAGGACGCCCAGGGTGCCCAGGGCGGGCACGCGGAGGGCCAGGGCGTCCAGGGTGCCCGGGGCGAGCGGGGCGCCGGGGGCCACGACGGGGTGAACGTGACCGGCGAGGGCTGGACGACCGTGATCTCCACCCAGCTGCCCAGCTCCCCCAAGGCGCCCTTCGGCGGCCCGCAGGGCGACGGCGGGCAGGCTGACGGGAAGCAGGGCAAGCGGCACAGCGGAGTGATAAGCCCGCAGGCGCTGGCGAAGTCGCTCGGCAAGCCGGTCGCCGGCGGCACCCTGATCAGCACCAAGGTGGTCAACGTGCTGCTCACGGACGACGGCCGGGTCTTCGCCGGCGCGGTGACCCTGCCGGTCCTCCAGCACGCCGCCGGGGTGAACTGACGGATGACCGGGACTCCCGTAACGGGGGACGTTACGGAGTCGGCCGGGGGTCCGGGCGCCGCGTCGCGCCCGGCCCCCGCGCCCGCCCCTGGCTCCTCCCCTTCCTCGCCCTCGGCCTCGCCCTCCTCGGCCTCGCCCTCGTCCTCGTCCTCGTCATCCGATGACGTGATCAGGACCCGCGGCCTGACCAAGCGCTTCCGCGGCGGCCAACTGGCCGTCGACGGGCTGGACCTGGCCGTGCCGCGCGGCTCCGTGTTCGGCTTCCTCGGCCCCAACGGCTCCGGCAAGACCACCACCATCCGGATGCTGATGGGCCTGATCGCCCCCACCTCCGGCGCGGCCACCGTGCTCGGCGAGTCGATGCCGCAGTCCGTCGCGACCGTGCTGCCCCGGGTGGGCGCGCTGATCGAGGGCCCGGCGCTGTACGGCTTCCTGTCCGGCCGGGACAACCTGGTCCGCTTCGACGCCGCCGACCCGACCGCCGACCCGCGCACCCGCCGTCAGCGGGTCGAGACCGCGCTGGAGCGGGTCGGCCTGGGCGCCGCCGCCGGCAAGAAGGCCCGCGCCTACTCCCTGGGCATGAAGCAGCGGTTGGGCCTGGCCTCCGCGCTGCTGCAGCCGCGCGAGCTGCTGGTGCTGGACGAGCCGACCAACGGGCTGGACCCGCAGGGCATGCGGGAGATCCGGGCGCTGGTCCGGGAGGTCGCGGCCGAGGGCACCACGGTGTTCCTCTCCTCGCACCTGCTGGACGAGATCGAGCAGGTCTGCACCCACGCGGCGGTGATGTCCCGGGGCCGGCTGGTGGTGCAGGGCACCGTCGCCGAGCTGGCCGCCCGGGCGCAGGGGCGGCTGGTGGTCCGCACCCCCGACGTGGCGCGGGCCGCCGAGGTGCTGGCGGCCCACCGGGTGGGCGCGCTGGTGCCCGGCGAGGGCCGGGTGGACGGCGAACTGGGCGCGAACGGCGACGAGGTGCTGCCCGAGCTGTGCGCGGCGCTGGTCGAGGCCGGGGTCCGGGTGCACGGGTTCGGGCTGGAGCGGGGCACGTTGGAGGACGCCTTCGTGGCGCTGACCGGGGAGGGCTTCGATGTCGCGGGCTGAGGCGACGGGCGTGGAGGCGTCGCGGGCCGCCGGGGCGTCGCGGGCCACCGGGGCACCACGGTCCGGGGCGGCGCCGGGGCCGGGGCGGCGGCCGCAGACCGCCGCCGGGTTCCTGGCGCTGTTCCGCAACGAACTGCACCTGACCTTCCGCCGGATGCGCACCAAGGTGCTGCTCGGCATCCTGGCGGTGCTGCCGGTCCTGATCGGCGTGGTGATCAAGCTCAACACCGACAGTCCGGGCGAGGGCGGCGGCGGCCCGAGCTTCATCGCCCAGACCACCCAGAACGGGCTGTTCCTGGTGTTCACCGCGCTGGCGGTGGCCCTGCCGGTCTTCCTGCCGATGACGGTCGGCGTCGTCGCCGGCGACTCGGTGGCGGGCGAGGCGGCGACCGGGACGCTGCGCTACCTGCTGGTCGCCCCGGCCGGGCGGACCAGGCTGCTGGCCGCCAAGTTCACCGCCGGACTGGTGTTCTGCCTGGCCGCGACCGCGGCGGTCGCGCTGGCGGCGCTGGCCACCGGCGCCGCGCTGTTCCCGCTCGGCGAGGTCACGCTGATCTCCGGGGACACCATCGGCCTCGCCGAGGCGCTGCTGCGCGCGGTGCTGGTGGCCGGGGTGGTCGCGGCCTCGCTGGCCGGGCTGGTGGCGATCGGGCTGTTCGTCTCCACCCTCACCGGCAGCGGCATCGCGGCGATGGCCGCGACCGTCGGCCTGGTGATCACGGTGCAGATCCTGGACGCCTTCCCGCAGCTGGACGCGGTCCGGCCGTTCCTGTTCACCCACTACTGGATGAACTTCTCGGACCTGCTGCGCGAGCCGATGTACTGGGACGGCGTGTGGAAGGACCTCGGCCTCCAGGCCGCCTACGTCGCCGTGTTCGGCTCGGCGGCCTGGGCCCGGTTCACCAGCCGCGACATCAGCGCGTGACGGGTTCCCTGGGCGCCCCGGGCGCGGGCGCGGGGACGGGCGGCGGCACGGCCGCCGCCCGCTCCGCGCGGTCGGCCCGGACCTGGCGCAGCGCGTCCCAGGTGAGCAGCGCCAGCGCAGCCCACACCAGGGCGAAGCCGGCCCAGCGGGCGGGCGGCATCGACTCGTGGAACACCGCGACGCCGATCAGGAACTGGAACACCGGCGCCAGGTACTGGAGCAGGCCCATGACGGTCAGCGGCACCCGGACGGCGGCCGCGCCGAAGAACAGCAGCGGGATCGCGGTGATCAGCCCGCTGAGCACCAGCAGCGCGGAGTGCCCCCAGCCGTACGAGCCGGCCACCGTGTGGCCGAAGGTGCCGCGTCCGCTGACCTCCAGGTAGACCAGGTAGCCGAGGGCGAAGGGGAACATGAAGGCGCTCTCGGCGGCCAGGCTCTCCAGCCCGCTCAGCCCGACCTGCTTCTTCAGCAGGCCGTAGGTGGCGAAGGAGAGGGCCAGGGTGAGCGCGATCCAGGGCAGTTGCCCGAAGGCGACGGCCAGCACCGCGACGGCGGCCGCGCCGATGCCGACGGCCGTCCACTGCGCGCCGCGCAGCCTCTCCTTGAGCACCAGGACGCCGAAGCCGATGGTGACCAGCGGGTTGATGAAGTAGCCGAGGCTGGTCTCCACCACGTGGCCGTTGTTGACGGCCCAGATGTAGACGCCCCAGTTGACCGAGATCACGGTGGCCGCGCCGGCCAGCATGGCGAGCCGGCGGGGCTGGCGCAGCAGCGGGCGTATCCAGCTCCAGTGCCGCTGGGCGACCAGCATCAGCACCACGGCGACCAGCGACCAGACCATCCGGTTGGCCAGGATGTCGTCGGCGGCGCCGGGCTCCAGCAGGGGCCAGAACAGCGGGAACAGGCCCCAGATGCCATAGGCCGCCATGCCGTACCAGAGGCCTCGGCCGTTCTCCTGCTGGGTCGTCTGTGGCATGGCCGAGTGCCCTCCCGCGCGCGCGTGTGATTCCTGGCGACGGTAGCGGGCGGAAGGGGCGACTGTCATCTCCGTTTCCGGATTTTGGTCATGACATTGCTTGAATGCTGGACAGCTCCGGCGTTTCCGGTGGTCAGTCGGCCCGATGGTCAACCGGCCCGGCGCCCGGCCGGTCGCCCCGGACCGGCGGGCGGTCCGGGGCGACCGGCGGGCTCCGGCGGCCGGGTCACGCGCCGAGGGCGGCGCGGACGGACTCGGCCAGCGGAACGGTCGGGCGGCCGATCAGCCGGGACAGGTCACCGGTGCGCAGGCCCAGCTGCCCCTTGAGGACGGCCGCGTCGGTGTCCGGGAACAGCGCCGCGAAGCCCTCCGGCAGGCCGGCCGCCACCAGCCGGCGCACCTGCTCCGCGGGCTCGACGTCCCGGTACACCACCGGGCTGCCGGAGGCCGCCGCCAGCTCGGCCGCGAACTCGTCCATGCTCCAGTCGGCGTCGCCGCTCAGCTCGTACACCCGGTTCTCGTGCCCCTCACCGGTGAGCACCGCCACCGCCGCGTCGGCGTAGTCCCGGCGCGGGGCGGTGGCCACCCGGCCCGCGCCGCTGCTGCCGAAGACCTCGCCGGCCGCGACGGCCGCGCCCGCGCCGGCCGTGTAGTTCTCGGTGTACCAGCCGTTGCGCAGCAGGGCGAAGGGGACGCCGGACGCCCGCAGCAGTTCCTCCGTGCCCTGGTGCTCCTCGGCGATCCGGAAGGTCGCCGTCGGCGCGCCGAGCACGCTGGTGTAGGCGAGCAGCGCGACCCCGGCGGCCTTCGCCGCGTCGATCACCGCGCCGTGCTGGGCGACCCGGCTGCCGAACTCGTTCCCCGAGATGAGCAGCACCCGGTCGCCGGCCGCGAAGGCCCCGGCGAGGGACTCGGGGCGGCCGTAGTCCGCCTCGTGGACCCGCACGCCCTGCTCCGTCCACTCCGCGACCTTGGCCGCGTCGCGGACCACGACCTTGACCTCGCCCGCCGGGACGGTGGCCAGCAGGCCCTCGACGACCAGGCGGCCGAGCTGTCCGGTGGCTCCGGTGACGACGTACATGTTCTTGCTCCCTCGGGTGTTCCACGGGCTGACACCACTCACCCTAAGGACGGCACTAACCTGGGGAAAGTACGCACTTTGAAGTAGGGTACTGACATGAAGGTAATGGCTGTGGAGCCCTCGCTGGTCGACAAGCTGCCGGACGTCTACGACCGGATGTGCCCCTCCCGGGGCGTGCTGGAGCACGTCACCAGCCGGTGGGGGGTGCTGGTGCTGATCTCCCTGAACGAGCGCGGCTACCGCTTCAGCGAGCTGCGCCGCCGGGTCTCCGGGGTCAGCGAGAAGATGCTCGCCCAGACCCTGCAGACCCTGGAGCGGGACGGCTTCGTGCTGCGCGAGGCGCACCCGGTGATCCCGCCCCGGGTCGACTACAGCCTCACCCCGCTCGGCCGCGAGGCCGCCGGGTACGTCGCGGCGCTCGCGCAGTGGGTGGAGCACCGGATGTGCGCGGTCTCCGAGGCCCGGGAGGAGTACGACGCCCGCTAGGGCGTGTCAGGCCCGCCGGGCCGCGTCCGGGTCCCGGCCGATCAGGGCCGCCAGGCCGTCCAGGACGCGGGCCAGGCCGAAGGCGTAGGCGTGGTCCGGACTGTAGGCGCCGCCGTGCGCCTGACCGGCGGCGGCGCCCACCCGGGCGGCGACCGGGTGGAGCCCGGGGTCGAAGACCCGGGCCAGCAGCTCCGCGTTGGCCTCCCACCACTGGGCGTCGGTGAGCGCGCTGTCCTGCTGGGCGGCCCGCTCGTCGGCGGCCATCCGGGCGCAGGTCTGGACGAAGCCCAGCAGGTGGGTGAGCGCGGCGTCCAGTTCCACGTCGGGCAGGCCGGTGCCCTCCAGGGCGCGCAGCTCGTACTCGTACTTGGCCATCAGGCCGGGGCCGAGCGGCGGGCGGCTGGTGGACACGGCGGCGACCCACGGGTGGGCGCGGAAGAGGTCCCGGTTGTCGTCCGCGACGGCGGTGGCCCGGGCCCGCCAGCCCTGGTCGGCCGGGGTGCTGCGGGGCATGGTGGCGTAGACCGTGTCCAGCATCAGGTCGAGCAGTTCGGCCTTGCCCGGCACGTAGGTGTAGAGCGCCATCGGGGACAGCCCGAGCTCCTGGGCGACCCGGCGCATGGTGACCGCGTCGACGCCCTCGGCGTCGGCCAGGGCGACGGCGACGGCCGCGATCTCGCCGGTCGACCGGGCCTGCCGCGGGCCCCGACGGCCGGGCTTCTCCTCGGCGGTCAGGCCCCAGAGCAGGGCGAGGGTGCGCGCCGGGTCTCCTGCACTGCTGCGGTCCGTGGCCATGCGGAGGATCCTTTCACGGGCCCCGGTCGGTGGCGGCGGCTACCGTCTCCCCATGACCAGCCCCGAACCGCTCCCCGGCACCGACACCACCCAGGCCCTGCGTCCCCGGGTGACCTGCCGACGCTGCCACCGGCCGCTGCACGACCCCGAGTCGCGGATGCTGCGGCTGGGGCCGGAGTGCCGCGATCCGGCGGAGCGGGTCGCGCGGTTCGAGGTGGACCAGGACACCCTGCCCGGGGTGTAGGACCCGGCCGCCCCGGTCAGCGCGGGCGGCGGAAGAGGCGGCGGATCAGGCCGGGGCGGGGCCGCTGCCCGCGCGGGGTCCGGGGATCCGTCGCCTCCGGGGCGGCGGTCGCACCGCCGGGACCGGCCGGGCCGACAGGGCCGTCGGGGCCGGTGCCCGCCGCGGTCCCCCCGGCGTCCCGGCCGTCGGCCTCCGCCAGCAGCCGCCGGGCCAGCTCGCGGTCGGCCCGGTCCGTCCACGGCGCGGCCAGCACCAGGGCGCAGTAGGAGCGGAGGATCGTCACCACCCGGCTGCGGCCGGCCCGGGCGCTGTAGTGCAGCCGCTGCCGGAGCAGTCCGGCGATGTCGGCGCGGGTCTCGGGGTGGGTCCAGCCGATCGCGACCAGGGCGAACCCGGCCGCCTCGACCACCCAGTCCTCCGGCCCGAGCAGCAGGTCGCGCAGCACCCGGCGGCGCTCGGAGCCCGCCCAGGGCTGGTCGGTGCGGTGGTGGGCGATGCCGAGGCAGGCGAAGGACTGGACGGCGCGCACCCACAGTTCGGGCTGGTGGGCGAGCAGCGCCCGGCCGAGGTCGTCCTCGCGGGGCATCGGCGGGTGGACCAGTGCGCCGAGCAGGTCGTCCAGCGGCAGCCCGGCCAGCCGGACGGCGTGGTCGTAGGCGGCGGGGACGGTCGGCCAGACGATCTCGGCGGTGGCGCGGAGCAGGTCGGCGCTGGCCGGGGCGGGCGCGGCGAGGGCCGGACGCGGGTCGGTGCCGTCCCAGGCCCAGATCCGGGTGGTGGGCTCGGTCAGCGGCAGCCGGGGGTCGGGGTCGCCGACGGAGCGGTAGGACACCGTGGAGCGGGGCAGGGCGAGCTGGACGGCCAGCACCGAGCTGGGCGGCTCGACGGCGGAGGCGGTGCAGTCGATCTCGGTGTCGCGGCCGGCGCCGGCCGAACCGAGCACCTGGTGCAGCACGTTGACGGTCGCCTCGGTGGCGCCGGAGACCATGCCGAGCCAGGGCTCCCGGCGGCTGAGCCGCTCCAGCAGGTCCTGGGCGTACTCGTGGTCGGGGTGGTCGCGGTGGTGGTCGGCGAGCGCGAGCAGGTGGACGGTGTCGCCGTCCACGGCGTGGCGCAGCCCGTGCCGGGCGGGGGCGGCCTTGGGGTGGTCGGGCGCGGACGCGAGGACGCGCTCCAGCCAGGGCAGGCCCTCGGCGGGGCGGCCGAGGGTGGCGTACAACTCGGCCACGTCCACGGCCAGGTAGCCGCTGGAATCGTTCTCCCCCGGTGCGACCCGGGCGAGTTCGGCCTCCCAGACGGCGAGCGCCTCCTCGGGGCGGCCGTCGGCGCGCAGGGCGTTGCCGAGCATCACGGCGGGCAGGTAGCCGGGGGCCAACCGCTGGGCCCGTTCGGCGAGTTCGACGGCGCGGGTGGTGGCGCCGAAGCGGCGGGTCAGGCCGGAGGCCATCGCCAGCAGCAGCGGGTGCTCGGGGTGGCGTGCCGTCACGGCCCGCAGGAAGCGTTCGAAGGGCCGTACGGTGTCGGCGAGTTCGGCGGGCAGCGGGTCGGGCAGCGCGCCGGCGGCGCGGGCCGCCGCCTGGGCGACGGCGTCCGGGTCGACCAGGGCGGGCAGGTCCTCGCGGGCGAGCCAGGCCGCGTGCGCCCAGGGACGGGCCGGCTCGTACTGGATCGCCGAGGCGAGCAGGGTGACGGCGGTGTCCCAGTCGCCGGCGGCGGCCTCCACGTGGGCGCGGCAGACGACGGTGCCCAGGTAGACCTCGCCGTCCAGCGGGAACAGTTCCCGGGCCCGGCCGGGGCCGCCCGCGGCGGCGCACAACTCGGCCAGCGCCTCGTGGAGTTCGGGCAGCTGGGGGTCGGCGAGGATCGCGTCGGAGAGGTGGTCGGCGGCGTGGGCGAGGTCGCCGGAGTCGATCGCCAGACGGGCGACGGCCACCTCGCCCTCGGCCGCCAGCCGCTCGTCGCCCTCGTCGTCGGTGTGCGCCATGCCCTGTCCCCCGGTCGCGCCGTGTTCGTTCGGCCAGTCCGCGTGCCTCGTGCGCGGATGAGGCTATCCCGTGCATATGACTGCCGGATGATCACCCTGCCGCTCACCCGGACGGGTGGCCGGCAGGGCCGAGTGTGCCAAATCCCCGGCCCAACACGCCCCTTACGGGTGGTTTGGACTCCGGGGTGCTTCAGGTCCGGATGACGGCGCACCACGATGACGGGGTCGCTTCGAGCGCGAAGCACCCTCTCCGTCCCCCAGCCCGACGAGGAACGATGAAGCCCTCCCGCACCCTGTCCGCCGTCGCCTCCGCCGCCGTCCTGAGCGCCCTGGCCCTGGCCGGTCCGACCGTCGCACCGGCGTCCGCCGCCGGATCCTTCGTGGTCAGCGAGTCCCAGTTCAACCAGATGTTCCCGAGCCGGAACTCCTTCTACACGTACCAGGGCCTCACCGACGCGCTGGGCGCCTACCCGCAGTTCACCACCACCGGCGACGCCGCCACCCGCAAGCGCGAGGCGGCCGCCTTCCTGGCCAACGTCAGCCACGAGACCGGTGGGCTCAAGTACGTCGTCGAGCAGAACACCGCCAACTACAGCCACTACTGCGACACCTCCCAGCCGTACGGGTGCCCGGCCGGCCAGTCCGCCTACTACGGGCGCGGACCGCTCCAGATCAGCTGGAACTTCAACTACAAGGCGGCGGGCGACGCCCTGCACATCGACCTGCTGCACGACCCGTACCAGGTCGAGAAGAACCCGGCCACTTCCTGGAAGACCGCCCTCTGGTTCTGGGACAGCCAGAAGGGCGCCGGGACGATGACCCCGCACGACGCCATCGTCAACAACAAGGGCTTCGGCGAGACCATCCGCAGCATCAACGGCGACCTGGAGTGCAACGGCAAGAACCCGGACGAGCGCAACGACCGGATCAACCTGTTCAGGAACTTCGTCGGGGTGCTGGGCACCACCGTGGGCGGCGGCAACATCTCCTGCTGATCCTGCTGATTCTGCTGATCCCCCTCTGGTCCCCCTCCTGAGGACGAGCCGGGCGGTGCCGGTGGAGCGGGAGGTCGACCGGGTCGACCACCCGCTCCACGCATCACCCGATCGGGCGAGCGCTGTCAGTGGCGTCTGCTCGACTGCTCCCAGGACACGAGACGAGGGGGTGGCAGCCGGGATGGGTGTGCTGACCGACTACTTCCGGGCGCCCGACGCGGCCGCGGTGGTACGGGTATTGGAGCTGGCGGACGGCTCGTGCCCGGTGTCCGCCGCGGGCTTCGACGGCGTCGGGGCCAAGCGGATCGATCCGGGCGTCGTGCTGGGGCAGCTCGTCGCGGCGATCCGGGCGGAGCCGTGGCGGGTCGACCTGGTGGCGGAGACGCCGGTCTGGCCGACCACTCCCCCGCCCGGCCCGGACGGACCGGACGGACCGGCAGGCGGCGCGGTCGGCGAGGAGGACCCGTGGGCGACCGGCCCGTGGGTCACCGAGCTCGACGACGCGACCAGGGACGCCCTCGCCGACGCGGCCGACGACCGGATACCGGAGGCAGTCCGGCGGTGGGCCGAGGCGGAGGAGTGGGGCGGCGCGGATCCGGCGGATCTGCTGCCGTCGGCCGAGCAGTTGGTCGCGCTCGCCCGCCGGGCCCGCGCGGCGGGCGAGCGGCTGTACTGCTGGATCTGCCTGTAGCGGCCGCCGCCCGGGGCCGGCCGGTTCAGCCGGCGATCGGGGTGGCGCCGGTCGCGGCGAGCGAGAGCTCCCAGAGCCGGGCCGCCGCGACCGGGTCGACGGCGTACGGGCGCACGCCGCCGTCGTCCATCGGGGCCCCGGGAGCGGCGGCCCGGGCGACCTCGCAGTCCTCCAGGTAGAGCCCGCCCCGGCCGTCGAGGAGCGGCGAGGTGGCCGCCCACAGGCCGGTGGCGGCGCCCTGGGAGGGGGACTTGAAGCCGGCGCCGACGACGGTGCCGTGCTCGTCCACCCACCCGCGGTCGATCTGCTCCCGGAGCGTCATCTCCCGCTGGAGCCCGGTGATGATCTTGCCGGGGTGGAGGGCGAAGGCCCGGACGCCGGCCGCCCGTCCGAGTGCGTCGAGGTGCGCGGCGAACAGGACGTTGGCGGTCTTGGACTGGCCGTACGCGAGCCACTTGTCGTAGCCGGTGCGGAAGTGCGGGTCCTGCCAGCGGATGTCCGTGAGGGCGTGCCCGGCCGAGCTGTTGACGACCACCCGGGCCCCGCGCGCCGCGAGCAGCGGATGGAGTTCACAGGCGAGCGTGAAGTGGCCGAGGTGGTTGGCCGCGAACTGCGCCTCCCAGCCCGGGCCGACGCGGCGCTCGGGAGTGGCCATCACCCCCGCGACGGCGAACAGGAGGTCGACGTGGTCGGTGGCCACGGCGATCAGCGCGGCCGCGGCGCGCACGCCGTCGAGGTCGGTGAGGTCCATCGGGACGACCTCGCAGCCGTCGGACTCCGCCAGTGCGGCACGGGCGGCCCGCGGACGGCGGGCCGGGACGATCACCCGGGCGCCGGCCGCGGCCAGGGCGCGGGCGGTCTCCAGGCCGAGGCCGGCGGCGCCGCCGGTCACCACGGCGGTCCGGCCGGAGAGGTCGATGCCGGCCAGCACGGCCTCGGCGGTGCTGGCGGCGGAGAAGGGCGAGCCGATCGGCCGCTGGTCGTTCGTGGTCATGGTGAGGACGCTAGGAGCTGGACCGCGGTCCAGCTCAAGTCCCGCGCTCCGGGCGGTCCGGGCTCTGCGGGCGGTCCGGGCGGTCCGGGCCCTCCGGGCGCTCCGGTCGGTCCGGGGGCGGGTGGACCCGGCCGAGGACGAACTGACAC
Source organism: Kitasatospora sp. NPDC089797 (assembly GCF_040684795.1). Classification (NCBI taxonomy): domain Bacteria; kingdom Bacillati; phylum Actinomycetota; class Actinomycetes; order Kitasatosporales; family Streptomycetaceae; genus Kitasatospora; species Kitasatospora sp. NPDC089797. Next base: position 84,906 of record NZ_JBFBGS010000029.1, read on the forward strand.
GCTGGGCGGCGGGGCGTCCCGTGTCAGCCTCCGTAGCGAAAGGACAGCGCCGATGGGCGATGCGATCGAGTGGGCCGGCGACCCGGTGTCGTTCCGGCCCGCGACCGGGGAGCACACCGACGAGGTGCTGAGCGTGCTCGACGAGGCGGCGGGCTGGCTGGGCGGTCGCGGCATCCGCCAGTGGCCGGACCGCTTCCCGGCCGCGTGGGTCGCCGACGCGATCGGGCGCGGCGAGACCTGGCTGGTGGACGTCGGCGACAAGACCGCCGCCACCGTCACCCTGGACTGGGCCGACGCCCTGTGGGCGGACGTCGGCGGCACGGCGGGCTACGTGCACCGCCTGGCCGTGCGCCGGTGGGCCCGCGGCCTGGGCGGGGTGGTCCTCGGCTGGGCCGAGGACCGGGCGCGCGAGCGCGGGGTGGACGCGCTGCGGCTGGACTGCGTCGCGCACAACCGCTCGCTGCGCGACTACTACGAGGGGCGCGGCTTCGCCCACCGCGGCGACGCGCGCTGGCTCGGCCTGCCGGGGCAGCCGCCGGACGAGGTGCCGGTCCTCTGGATGAGCCGCTACGAACGGCCGCTCGCGGCCCGGTAGCGGCCGCCGGAGCGTCCGACCGCCGTTGCGCCGGCCCGCCCGCACCTGAATATTTCAGGACAAGAAATATTCAGGCGGACGGGCACGTTCCGGAAGACGTCGGCGCGGAGGGTCCGCGCCCGGCCGGAGGGAGTGCGGCGCCGTGCGCGTGGAGATCTGGACCGACATCAACTGTCCTTGGTGCTACATCGGCAAGGCCCGCTTCGAGCAGGCCCTGGCGGCGTTCCCGCACCGCGCCGAGGTGGAGGTGGTCCACCGTTCGTTCGAGCTGGACCCGCACGCCCCGCAGACGTCCCGCCCGGTGCTGCCGCTGCTCGCCGACAAGTACGGGATGAGCCTGGAGCAGGCCGAGGCGGCGGAGGCCCGGATCGCCGAGAACGCGCACGGCGAGGGCCTGCCGTACCTGGCCGGTCGGCGGGACGCCGCGAACTCCTTCGACATGCACCGGCTGCTGCACTTCGCGAAGGAGCAGGGCCGGCAGGACGAACTGCTGGACGCGCTGTACCGGGCCAACTTCGCCGAGGAGCGCTCGGCCTTCGGCACCGACCGGCTGGTGGAGCTGGCCGTCGGGGCCGGGCTGGACGAGGAGGCGGCGGCGGCCGTGCTGGCCGATCCGGCGGCGTACGCGGAGGCGGTGCGCGAGGACGAGCAGACGGCCGCCGCCATGGGGGCGACGGGCGTGCCGTTCTTCGTCCTGGACCGGCGGCTCGGCGTCTCGGGCGCCCAGCCCGCGGAGACGTTCACCCGCGCCCTGGAGCAGGCCTGGGAGAGCCGGGTGCCGGCCCCGCTGATCCCGGTCGGCGGAGGCGGCGGGGTCGGCGGAGGCGACGCGCAGGCCTGCGGGCCGGACGGCTGCGAGCTGCCGCAGCGGTGACCCGCCCGGGGAACGAGGGCTTCGGAGTGGGAAGTCGGCCCGGCCGACTTCCCACTCCGCTGCGTCCGGGCCGCGGCCTCAGCCGGCCTTGCCGACCGTCTGGGTGAGCCAGGTGAACACGGACGGCACCAGCGGCTGCCAGGTGGAGGTCAGGTGCGGACCGTTGACCTCCACCGGGGTGACGGTGGTCGGCGCCTTGGCGTTCCTCTGCAGCGCCAGCGCGTCCTCGTAGCCGTCGCCCTTCTTCCCGGTGGCGTACAGGGCGACGTTCGGCGGCGTCTGCGCGTGCTGGAGCAGGTAGACCGGGTTGGAGACCTCGCGCAGGTGCGCGTCCTTGGCGGTGAGCGAGTCGGACTCGCCCATCGGGTCGTTGTACCCGGAGAGGCTGACCCCCGCGTGGTAGCGGTTCGGGTGCCCCAGCGCCAGCCGCACCGCGCAGTGCGCGCCCGCCGAGTAGCCGGCCACCGCCCACCGTTCGGGGCCGGGCTCGGCCCGGAAGTTGTCCAGCACCATCTGCGGCACGTCCCGCGCCAGCCAGGTCTCGGCGTTGACCTTGCCCGGCACGTCCGCGCAGCCGGTGTCGGTGTGCCCGCCGAGCAGCACCACCCGTGGCGAGACCAGGATGAACGGCGCGACCTGCCCGGACTTCATCAGCGGCGCCAGCTGCTTGGAGACGTTCATGCTGCCGAACCAGGCGCTGGACGAGCCGGGGAAGCCCGCGAGCAGCTCGACCACCGGGAACTTCTTGTCCTTGTACGCCGGGTCGTCGTACTGCGGCGGCGTCCAGACCAGCACCTCGCCGTCCACCCCGGAGACCCGGCCCTTCAGCTGGGTGGTCCGCACGTCCTTCGGCACCGCGCTGTCGTCCACCGGCCCGAACTGCTGCGTCACCTTGGGCTGTTCCGGCCCGTTCGCGGCCGCCGTCGCGTCCGCCGGCGGCGGGACGGGCACGGCCCGGACATGGCTGCCGGTGCCGAGCAGGTCGTCCCAGCTGCTGAACAGCTGGTTGTCGTTGTTGACCAGCACGAACACCAGCGTCACGGCGGTGACCTGCGCGAAGCCCACCATGAGCAGGCGGGAGCCGAAACGCAGGGCCTGCGGCCCGCGCACCCGGTTCCACAGGTACATCAGCAGCACCACGGAGAGCGGGAGGAGGAACAGCGAGAGGACGAAGAACGGCGTGCCGGTGAGCTTCACACCTGCTGAAACGGGTGGAAACGGGTGTTCGGTTGCACCCTTGCCGGGACGGATGAGGGAGTGGGAAGTCGGACGGGCCGACTTCCCACTCCCCTGGCACGTCAACGCGGACGGGACGCGCCCACGGCCGGGCGATGCCCAGCAGTGCGTGGACGCACGGCCGTTGTCCGTCGGCGCCTGATCACCCCACCCGGGTGGCGCCGCGCAGCAGCACCCGGGTGGGCAGGCCGGTCGCGCCGAGGCAGAGCAGCACGGCACCGGCGGCCAGCGGGACCGCCAGGCCCGGCGGGACGTACGGCGAGGTGTCCGCGATGCCCCGGGCGACCGGCACCAGGGTGAGCCAGCAGATCACCCCGCCGAGCACCAGACCGGTCGCGGCGACGAGCAGGGCCTCCCAGCGCATCATCGAGCGCACCTGGCGCCGGGTGGTGCCGGCCAGCCGCAGCAGCGCGACCTCGCGGCGCCGGTCGAACACCGTCATGACCAGCGTGTTGACGGCGGTGATCGCGGCGAACCCGCCGAGCACGGCCGCCATCGCGTGGTTGGCCCAGGCGTTGACCTCCGCCATCAGGTCCGCGCGGGCGATGTAGGCGGCCCGGTCGGTGACGGTCACGCCGCCGACCGCCCCGCGCAACTGCGCCGCCACGGCGGCGCGGTCCGCACCCGGCCGGTCGGCGACCAGGACCTCACCGTCGTAGCCGGCCGTGACGTGCGCGGCGACGGCGGCCCGCGGCAGCAGCGCCCGGCCCAGGCCGAGCCCGCGCTCGTAGGTGGCCACCACGGTCGGCCGCACGGAGGTGCCGTCGCCGAGCCAGAGCGGCACCCGGTCGCCGACCTGCACGTCCAGCGCGTCGGCCAGGCTCGCGGCCAGCGCGACGGTGTCGGTGGTGCGGCCGAGGTCGGCGAGCGACCCCTGCCGCACCCCGAGGTCGAGCACCCTGGGCAGGTTCGCCGGGTCGCCGTCGACGCCCAGCGCGGTGGCGGAGCCGATGCTCTGGTTGCTGGTGAAGAGCACCGAGGTGTGCAGCACGCCCACCGCGCCGTCCACCCCCGGCACCCCGGCCGCCCGCTCGGCGGTGCCCGCGGGCAGGCCGGCGCCGGACGGGCCCCGGTCGGCGGGGAGGAGCACGTGCTCGGCGATGACGCCGCTGCGCACGTTCTCGCCGCCGACGTGGCTGAGCGTGCTCTGGATGAAGAGCAGGGTGCCGCAGAACGCGGTGACCAGCACGATCGGGGTGATCGCGGAGGCCAACCGGCGGGCGTTGGCCCGGGTGTGGTCGGCGGCCAGCGAGCCGGGAGCGCCGCCGGTCCGCAGCACCGGGCCCAGGACGGCGGCGGCCAGCCGGGCCAGCCGGGGGCCGAGCAGGGCGACGGCGATCATGAAGCACATGACCGTGCCCTGGGCGCTGGCGGCGGCCTTCATCCCGTCCAGGCTGGTGCTGAGGGCGGTGGTGGTCACCCCGCCGGCGACGAAGACCAGCCCGATCACGGTCCGCACCGGGCCGGGGCCGCCGGGCTCGACGGCGGCCTGGCTCAGCGCCTGGCCCGGGCGCAGCTTGGAGGGGCGGCGGGCGGCCAGGAAGCCGGCGGTCAGTGCGGACAGGGTGCAGGTGAGGACGGCGGCGAGCATCGGCAGCGGGCCGACGTCGAGCCGGATGCCCGCCGGGACCGCGCCGCGGGACACCAGCGCGTCGAACCACCAGTGGGCGAGGGCGAGTCCGGGCAGGATGCCGAGGGCGGCGGCGAGGGGGGCGACCAGCACCGCCTCGGTGGCGATGGTGCGGCGGACCTGGCGCGGGGTGGCGCCGATGGCGCGCAGCAGGGCGAACTCGCGGGCGCGCTGGCCGGTGGCGAGCGCGACGGTGCTCAGCACGACGAAGACCGCGGTCATGGTGGCGTAGGCGCCGAAGCTGCCTCCGACGGCATTGAGGAGTTCGCGGGCCTGGCCGAGGGCGGGCTGCTCGACCTCGGCGCGGTCGGCACCGGTGAGGACCTCGGCACCGGTCCCGACGGCCCGGCGGACCTGGGCGGCGAGGTCGGTGACGGTGGTCCCGGGGCGCGGCTGCACGGCGACCGCGTCGATCCGGCCCGGGTGGCCGCCGAGGCGGTCGGCGGTGGCGCCGGCGAACCAGGCGGTGGGGCCGGTGGGTTGGGTGGCGGCCAGGCCGGAGACGCGGTAGGCGGCGGTGCCGCCGGGGGCGGTGAGGGTGAGGCTCGCGCCGGGCGCGAGGTTGGCCGCGTGCGCCGTGTCGGTGTCCAGCACCACTTCGTTCGCGCCGGGTGCCCGGCCTTCGAGGAGGCGGTCGGCGGGGCCGGCGATGCCGAGGGCGGCGAAGTCCCGTCCGGTGAGGGCGGGGTGGCCGTCGGCGGCGGGCACGGGGAAGGCGCTGTCCGGGCGGGCCGCGGCGACGCCGGGCAGGGCGGCGATCGTGGTGGCGACCCCGGCGTCCAGGCGGGCGCGTTCGGGGACGGTCTGGCTCGTGGTCTCGGAGTCCTCCTTGCCGGCCTTGAACGTCGTCCGGACGGTCGCGTCGGCGGCGACGAGGACGGGCGTGTCGGCGTACCGGGCGGGTGGCAGCTCGGCGGTCAGGCCGGTCTGCAGCAGCAGGCCGCAGGCCGTGATGACGACGGAGCCGAGGAGCAGGGCGATCAGGGTGCCGGCGAAGGACGCGGGCCGGAACCGGATCGAGGCGCGGGCCAGGCCGTTCGTCATGCCGTCGCTCCCAGCGGCCGGGCCTGGCGGGCGGTCCGGGCGGTCCGGGCGGCCTGGACGGCCTCGGTGGTCCGGGAGGCCCCGGCGGTCCGGGCGGTCAGCACGGCCAGGCGGTCGGCGACGGCCTGCGGGCCGGGGCGGTCCAGCCGGTCGGCGAGCGTGCCGTCGAGGAGGAAGAGGGTCTGGTCGGCGGCCGAGGCCGCCACCGGGTCGTGGGTCACCATGACGACGGTGGCGCCGAGGGCGTCCACGGCGTGCCGCAGCAGGCCGAGCACCTCGTGGGCGGTCCGGGTGTCCAGCGCGCCGGTGGGCTCGTCGGCGAAGACCACGTCGGGGCGGGTGATCAGCGCCCGGGCGATGGCCACACGCTGCTGCTGGCCGCCGGAGAGCTGGCCGGGGCGTCGGGCGTGGTGCTCGCCGAGGCCCACCTGGACGAGCAGGTCCCGGGCCTGCCGGCTGTCCTGGCGCAGACCGGCGAGGCGCAGCGGCAGCAGCACGTTCTGCTCGACGGTGAGGGAGGGGAGCAGGTTGAAGGACTGGAAGACGAAGCCGATCCGGGTGCGGCGCAGCTTGGTGAGCTGGTTCTCGTTGAGCCCGGTGATCTCCTCGCCGCCGAGCCGGATCTCACCCGAGTCCGGGCGGTCCAGGCCTGCGGCGCACTGGAGGAAAGTGGACTTGCCGGACCCGGAGGGGCCCATCACGGCGGTGAAGGTGCCGCGGGCGAGGGCGAGGTCGATGCCGCGCAGGGCGTGGACCGCGGCGCGGCCACTGCCGTGGGTGCGGTGGACGCCGCGCAGGTGGATGGCCGGGGCCGCTGCCGGGTCGTACGGGATCGTGCCGGGCGCGGACGAGCGGGGTGCCATCGTGGGGCCTTCCTGGGCGGGAGCGTCGGTGTGCTCCACGCTAGGAAGTCGAGTGCGGGCGAACCATGATGACGGCTGGTGGAGTGGGGGTGGGGTTATCCCCACCGGCCGGTTCGCGGCGCCCCGTCCGGGGCGGGGCGGCGCGCACTGCCGACCCGGCGCCTCAGCCGATCCGCTCGGCCAGGGCGACGATGATCCCGGCAGGGCCGCGGAGGTTGCAGAGCCGGTAGGCGTTGCCGTATTGCGCGACCCCGCCGAGGAGTTCGCCGCCGTGGTGGCGCAGGCGGGCGATCGTGTCGTCGATGTCGTCGACGGCGAACATCACCCGGTGCAGGCCCAGGGTGTTGGCCGGCGGCTCGGCGGGGGCGGCGGTGATCGCCGCGGGGGCGTGGAACTCGCTCAGTTCCAGCTTGCCGTGGCCGTCCGGGGTGCGCAGCATCGCGATGGCGCTGCGGGCCCCGTCGAGGCCGATCATCTCGTCCACCCAGGGGCCCCCGACCTCCGTCCGGCCCTCCAGCTCCATGCCGAGCTCGGTGAAGAAGGCGACGGCGGCCGCCAGGTCGTCGACGACGATGCCTACGTTGTCCATCCGTTGGACAGCCATGGGGTGCTCCCTCTTCGTCGGGTGGTCCGGTCACTGGTACACCGGGGACGGAGCCGGGGGCGGGATCTCGACATCCGGGAGTGTCGGGGCGGGTGGCTCAGTCGTAGAAGAACTGGCGGAGGTCCTCGACCGAGCCGGGCCCGCCGGGGGAGGTCACCGGGGGCGGGCGGGCAACCGACGGTCGCGGCGGCGATGTCGTCGATCGTCCGGCGCTCGGCGTCGGTGCGGATCCACCGGCCGTCCTGGGAGTCCTCGACGCAGCGTCCCACCACTCCCGCCTCGCCTGAACCCGCCTCCCTCCCCGCCCGCTCGTCGGCCCCCGACGAGCGGGCGGGGTCACTTCACCGACTCCCGCGACGCCCCCTTGCACCCAGCGAACCTCGGCGTGATAGTCGTGCAACCGAGAGCAATCAGGCCGGCACTGGGAGAGGTCATGAGGCTTCGTTTCCTGGGGATCATCCCGAACACTCCCGTTGACGACTCGCCGACGATCTGGCTGGACGAGGACAGCGGGGATCTGCTGATCCAGTCCTACACGGCCACGGCAGAGGAGGTGAAGGCGTGCCAGGCGCTCGGGTCGGTCCCCGGCCACAGCACGGACGTCCCCGATCACGAGACGATCATCCGGCTCCCCGCCGTGATGCGGCAGTTCCTTCCCCGACTGGAGGACGAAACCGGTGAAGTACCCCGTACGTGAGGGCCTGGCCAACGCTCGCCGCTCCGCTGTGCACCTGGAGATGCGCGACAGCTACACGCCGGACGATCCGGAGTTCGCCCGCTGGCGCGCCGGCCACCGGTACGCCGGCGACCCGGCCAAACTGCCCGGTTGGTGGGGGGCCTGGTCCGACCTGGTCGCCGAGACCACGGGGCGCGGCGTGACCATCCGACGGGCCCGGATCGTCTCGGAGCCGGTGACGGACTACATCCGGTACGAGCACGACCTCACCTTCGCCAACGTCGCCGCGGGCGAACTGGTCCGCTGGCTGCCCCGTCGCCGTGCCGCCGACATCGCGCTGCCCGGAACGGATCTCTGGATGTTCGACGGATCCGCCGTGCTGTTCACGTACTTCTCCGGCGTGGGCGAGGTCGTGGACAGGGAATGGCGCACCGATCGGGCCGTCGTGGACCTGGTCGACTCCGCTTTCGAGACCGTCTGGGAACGCGCCACACCGCACGCGGACTACGAGCCGACCTGACCCCTGGTGTCCGCCTCGGGATCGTCCCACGTCCAGGCCGCCCGGCGCGTCCTCGCAGATCGCCTCCGGGAGATGTGCAAGGACGCCGGGCTGGACGGCAAGCAGCTTGCGGCGTTGTGCGGCTGGCATCCGTCCAAGGTCTCCCGGATCGTCGGAGCCAAGACCTCGCCGTCCGCCGAGGACCTGCGCGCGTGGTGCCGCGCATGCGGCAGAGAGGACCAGGAAGCCGACCTGGTGGCCTCGCTGCGGGCCGTGGAGGGTATGTGGGTCGAGTGGCGCCGCATGGAACGCGCGGGGCTGCGAAGGGCGCAGGAGGCCGTGCTGCCCCTGTTCGAGCGGACGCGCTGGTTCCGGGCCTACTCGTCGTGGCTCGTTCCCGGGCTCCTCCAGACTCACGGCTACACCGAGGATGTACTGCGCGCCGTCCAGCTCCGGCGAGTGCCGGTCGATGACGTCGCCGACGCCGTGGCCGTCCGGATGGAACGGCAACGCGTGCTCCGCGAGGGTCACCGGCGCTTCGCGTTCCTTCTCGAGGAGTCGGTCCTTCGCAACGGGCTCGGTGACGCCGACACCCAGGCCGAGCAGCTTGAGCGACTGGTCAGGGCGAGCACTCTGCCGAACGTCAGTGTCGGGATCGTCCCCAACCGACTGCACCGCACACGGATGCCCGTGGAAGGGTTCTGGATCTTCGACACGACCCAGGTGAACGTGGAGCTGGTCTCCGGGCACCTCACCCTGACGCAGCCGAGCGAAGTGGCCATGTACGCCGACACGTTCACCGAGCTGGCCGACCTGGCGGTGTACGGCTCGAAGGCTCGCGGGCTGATCGCGGCCGCGATTGCTTCGATCGGGTGATGCCGTGCAATCCCGCAGAATCGCCTGGATCCCAACTCACCTCCCTCCCTAGCGTGTTGCCATCGATTCCAGCGACTCCGAGGGAGTGGCCGACCATGGGCAAGCACGGTGATGGCAAGGGCGGCGAATCCGGGGACAAGAAGCAGTCCCCGAAGGAGTCGGACGGCCAGTGGACCAAGCCCGTTGCCAACCCACCCAAGAAGTGAGCCCGAACTGATGGACCAGTACGCGCAGTTGCTCGCCGCCCTCACCGAGGCCGGTGCGCTGGGCGAGGAGTGGCGGGGCGCCTTCGAGCGCGCCCCGCGCTCCGCCTTCGTGCCGGACGGGATCTGGGTCGAGGACAGCGACGCCCCCAGCGGGTACCGCCTGCTCAGCAAGGCCGTGGACCCGGTCGGATGGTGGGCGGAGGTCGACTCCGGCCGCCAGGTCGTCACCCAGCTCGACGACGGCCGGACGGACGGGCCCGGCGTCGCCACCTCGTCGGGCTCCATGCCGTCCCTGGTCGCGTCCATGCTCCGCCACCTGGACGCGACGGACGGCAGCACGGTGCTCGACATCGGCACCGGTACCGGCTGGACCGCCGCCCTGCTGTGCCGCCGACTCGGCGACGGGGCCGTGACGACGGTCGAGGTCGACCCGGCGGTGGCCGCAGCCGCCGGGGTGCGCCTGGCGGAGCTCGGGCTCGAGCCGCACCGCGTCGTCGGCGACGGCCTGCTCGGCCATCCGGCCGGTGGGCCCTACGACCGCATCCACTCGACGGCGGCCGTCCAGCGGGTGCCGCTCCCGTGGATCGAACAGACCCGCCCAGGAGGCGTCATCGTGACCCCCTGGGGCACCCCGTACGCCAACGCCGGGCTGCTCCGGCTGGAGGTCGGCGAGCGGGGCCGGCAGTCGCACGGGCGATTCGTGGGCGACGTGTCCTTCATGTGGATGCGGGCCCAGCGCCCCCATGCGGTCACGGCTCCGGACCGACCGCCGGACCACCGGGGCCCGTCCCCGCTCGACCCCGACCTGGCGGAGGAGAACGTCCACGCGGCGTTCGCCATCGGCCTGCGGGTACCCGGCGTCCGGACCCTGCACACCTGGCAGGCCGCCGACCCGTCCGGCACCCACCGCTTCCGGCTCTCGGACGACGCGGGCTCCTGGGCGTCCGTGCGCTTCCACGACTGGGACGGCGCCGACGCCGTCCACCAGAGCGGCCCCCGCCGCCTGTGGGACGAGGTGGTCGCCGCACGCCGGGCATGGCTGGAGGACGGCAGGCCGGAACTGACCCGCTTCGGGCTGACCGTCACGGCCACCGGCGATCAGCACCTCTGGCTGGACGACCCCGGCAACGCCCTGTCCTGAACCCAGCCGGAGGGATCGCGACCGAGCACGGCCCCGCACCACCCCGACACCCGCCCGCTCGTCGGCCCCCCGACGAGCGGGCGGCGCCGTTCCACCCCCCGTACGGCCTCTTGACCGCTGCCGGACGCAACGTCACCATTGAACTAGTCACTTGCTCACTTCAGGAGGGGAGGCGCCGGTGGCGTCCGAAGGGTCGGGCGGGCTCGCGGAGCGGGTGGCCGCCGGGGTGCTCCAGGAGATCGACGAGCGGAACCTCGCCGTGGGGGACGGCCTGCCGACGGTGCGGAACCTGGCCGAGCGGTTCGGGGTGACCCCGCCGACCGTGCGGGAGGCCCTGCGCCGGCTGCAGGCGACGGACGCGGTGCGGCTCAGGCACGGATCCGGCGTCTACGTCGGGCCCGGAGCGTGGCGCACGGTGCTGCCCAACCCGAACTCCGTTCCCGTCCGCGGTGAGCAGGTGCTCCACCTGGTCGAAGCACGGCTGGCGATCGAACCGGGCATCGCCGGGCTCGCGGCCCGCCACCGCACCGAGGAGCAACTCGGCCGACTGGCCGAGGCGGTGGAGCACGCCACCCGGGAACGGGTCCCCGCCGGACGCAACTTCCACCGGGAGCTCGCGGCGGCGAGCGGCAATCCGGTGCTGTTCGAGGTGATCGACTCGCTGCTCACGGCACGTCGTGAGGAGCAGCGCGCACTGCGTCGACGGATCCGGGACCGGGGGCGGGACCACGACCAGCACCGGGCGATCTTCGAGGCGGTACGGGACCGGAGCCCGGCGGAGGCCGAGGAGTTGACGCGCACGCACCTGGCCGAGCTGCGGGCGGACACGGCGGCGTCGCTGGACACGACCGAAGGGAAGCACCGATGAAGCACCAGTTGCACGCCGTGGCGGTGACCGTCTCCGTGCTGGCGGCGGTCCCGACCGCCGGATGCGCCGGGGCGCCGGGCAGCCCCCCGGTGCGCGGTGCCGCGTCGGCGCCCGCGACCGGCGCGGCCGCGACCCGCGTCGCGGCGAGCGCGGCGGCGAACGCGCAGGTCAGCGGCGGGTCGGCCTGCGCCGGGGCCCCGAACTCGTCGGTCACCCACACGGTCGAGGTCGCCGGGAAGGTCCGCACCTTCATCGCGCACCTGCCGGCCGGCCCGGCGCCCGGCGCCAAGGTGCCCGCGATCATCGCCTTCCCGGGACGCGGGGAGGACGCGGGGCGGTTGGAGGCCTACTCGGGGCTCGACGCCGTCGACGCCGTGGTGCTCTACGCCCAGGGCCTGGACGGCAAGGGCGGGAAGCCGAGCTGGGAGGCCACGCCCTACCTCGGCGCCGAGGCGCACGACTACGAGTTCGCGGGTGACCTGGTGCGGTGGCTGGCCGGCTCCGGGTGCGTGGACCCGGCCCGGATCGGCCTGGCCGGGAAGTCGGACGGGGCCGGGTTCGCCGCCTCCGCCGGCTGCACGCTCGACGGCGTGGCCACGGTCGCGACGGTGTCGGGCGCCTTCTACCAGGACGTCAACCACTGCTCCGGGCGGGGACGGCCGGTCGCGACGCTCAACATGCACGGCACCGCCGACCCGGTGATCCCGTACGACGGGAACCCGGACCGCGGCCTCTACTCGACCGACGCGTGGCTGCGGCTGTGGCAGCAGCGCGACCGCTGCACCGGGGCGGGCACCGACCAGGACCTCGCCCCGGACGTGACCTCGACCACCTGGTCCACCTGCGCGGACTCGACCGTCGTGGTCAACTACCGGATCGCCGGGGGCGGACACACCTGGCCGGGCGCCTCGGTGTCGAGCGGCCCCGGCGGCACGACGCACTCGATCGACGCGGCGAGGACCATCCTCGACTTCCTGGACGCCCACCCGCGGACCCCTGCCACCGGCTGACCGGCCGCCCCCGGCCTGACCGGGGGCGGCCCCGGACCGGGCCGCCGGCCGGGGCCTATCCTCGGAGCCGTGCCCATGATCAGCCTGCACGACCGCGCCGCCCTCGCCGAACGGTTCCGCACCGACCCGGCCCTGCACCTGTTCGAGCTCGGCGACCTCGACGACACCCTGTGGCCCAACACCGCCTGGTACACGGCGGATCCCGACCACGGCCCGGTCGCCCTGCTCTACAGCGGCGGCGACACCCCCGTCCTGCTCGCCTTCGCCCGGCCCGCCGGACAACCCGCGCTGGAGGAACTGCTGGGCGCGCTGCGCCCCTTCCTCCCCCGCCGCTTCACCGCCGGGCTCCCGGAGGGCGCCGAACTCGCCCTCGCCCCCGACTACACCGCCGAGCGCCGCACCCCGCTGCTGCGGATGATCCTGCCGGACGCCGAGCGCCTGCCGACCGATCTCCCGTACACCGCCGAGCCCTTGGACCTCTCCGACCTGGACGGGCTGCGCACCCTGCTGGCCGAGGCCTACCCCGAGTCCTGGTTCGACCGGCGGCTGCTCGCGGGCGGCGGCTACGTCGGCATCCGCGAGGCGGGCCGGCTGGTGGCCACCGCGGGGGTGCACGTGCACTCCCCCGACCACCGGGTCGCCGTGCTCGGCAACGTCGTCACCCACCCCGACGCCCGCGGCCGCGGCCTGGCCCGCGCCTGCGTCACCGCGCTGTGCCACCGGCTCGCGCCGACCACCGACCACCTGGGCCTGCACGTCCGCACGGACAACGCCCCGGCGATCCGGCTCTACGAACAGCTCGGCTTCCGCACCGTCCTGACGTACAACGAGCTGGTGCTCCGGGCCCGCTGACCGCGCTCCACCGGGGTGGTGGGACGGCGGGGCGAAGTGGCGCCGGCGGGCCCGGCGATGGCGAACAGAATCGCACAGGGCCGATCCGACGAGGTCACAGGCGGTTCGGGTACGTGTGATCACGACTCGGCATCCCTTGTCACGGAGCCGCGTGGGACTCGTCACGGCCCGGTCAAGACGGCGCCAAAATCCTGGCGCCCGGGTTTCCCGCTGCGCTAAGAACGTCCCTCGGGAGGACCGCCGCCACGGTGGTCCCCTGACGACACAGATGACACACATGACGGGGGACGTCACTTGAAGACCATCCGCACCAGTCGCAGCAGCATGGCCATGGCCGGGCTGGCCGTGGTCGGCGCGCTCACCATGAGCGCCTGCAACGACGACGCCGCGTCGTCCGACACCGCGAAGACCCCGCCGGCCACCCAGGCGCCGGCCACGTCCTCGGCCGCGCCCGGCACCCCGGCCGGCTCGATCACGGCGGCCGCGCCGAGCGCCGGGGCCAACGGCGGGGCGACGGGCGCCGCCACCGGCGGCTCGACCGGCGGGGCCCCGGCCCAGTCCGGCCCGACCGCGGCGCCCGGCACCACGCTGAAGATCGGCGCCGCCGCGACCGTCCCGTTCAGCTCGGGCAGCACCAAGGGCACGGTCTCGCTCGCGGTCACCTCGATCGACAAGGGCGACCCGGCCGACCTCGCCCCGCTGAAGCTGGGCGACAAGGCCGCGGGCATGGTGCCCTACTACGTCCGCTTCAAGGTCACCAACGCCGGCGGCACCGACCTGTCCTTCGCCAGCCTCACCCAGGTGAAGGGCACCCTGCCGGACGGCTCGGAGGCCAGCGAGGTGATGCTGATCGGCACCTTCGACAAGTGCCCGCACCCGTCCTTCCCGAAGGGCTTCACCAACGGCCAGTCGGTCACCTCCTGCGTGCTGGCCCTGGCCCCGCAGGCGACCAAGGTGACCGGCGCCGAGTACTGGGGCGAGCCGTACACCCTGGGCAAGGGCGTCAACTGGAAGTGACCCACCGGCCGCGTCACCGTGACGGCGCCCCGGTGACGGTGACGCCGTGACGCTGGTCGCGGCGGCGACGGCCCCGTGGCGGTGACCCGCGACCGACGGCGGGCGGCGCGGCACCCGGCCGCCCCGCCCGTCGGCCGCGGCGCGCCGCCGGCCCGGTCAGCCCGCCGCCGGCGGCCCGTAGACCGCCAGGAAGGCGTCCACGCCCGCCGCGGCGATCCGCCGGACCTCCTCCCCGGCCACCGGCAGGGCGCCCCAGAAGGTGCGCTCCGCCACGCCGTGGAAGGTCAGCAGGGTGAACTGCTCGGCGGCCAGCTCCGGATCGGCCGCGGCGAGCAGCCCGCTGCCGGTGAGCGCCGCGAAGCGCCCCGCGAGGTCGCGCTGGGAGGCCACCGGGCCGGCCTCCAGCCAGGCCTCCAGGACGTCCGCCGGGATGTTGGCGACCTCGGCGCGGATGGCCCGGCCGAGCGCCCCGTGCTCGCCCGCGGCGAGCACCGCGTCGGCCCGCCCGACCGCGAACTCGGCCAGGTCGCGCCGCAGGTCCACCGCCCGGTCCAGGTGCTCCTCCATCAACTCCCGGATCCGCTCGGTCAGTTCCGCCGAGCTCTGGAGCGCCACCGACAGGAAGAGGGTCTCCTTGTCGGCGAAGTGGTTGTAGACCGTGCGCTTGGACACCCCCGCCTCGGCCGCGATCGCGTCCATGCTGGCCCGGACGTAGCCCTCCCGCCCGAACACCGTGGTCGCGGCCCGGGTGATCGCCTTGCGCTTCTCCGGCCGCCCCGCTCCGCCCGTGGTCGCCACGACCCTCCTCCTTCTCCGTCGACGCCCCCGCCGACCTTCTCGAAAACTGCCCGGTGTAGTGTATGCAGGCCCGTTCACGAGCGGACTTGCCACCGAACAGGCGTGCTCTATGCTGCGTACGATCTCTACACCTCTGTAGAGCAAATCCGAAAACGTGCCTGCCCCCGAGCAGTAGCGGGAAACCGAGAACGGGAACCGGCCGGCCGAACACCAGCGTCCCGTACTGGCAGCGCCGTCACCGCTCTCCCACAGCAGGCCGGCGCAGCGCCGACGTGGCGCGCCTAGCACGGGAACACCCGGGGGTGAGTGAGTGGCGGGGCAGCGTGGTCGGTCGTCCGACCAGGGTTCACGACGGCGGGCGGCGAGCCGGCCGGCCGGCCCCGAGCGTCCGTTCTCGGGCGGGCCCGCACTGCCCGCACTGGCGGCGGTCGGACTGCCGCTGGTCGGCGCGGTGGTCGACGAGCTCTCCGGGCCGGGCATGGGCCTGGCCTTCGCGGTCTGCGCGGCGCTCGGCACCGGCCTGGCGGTGGCGCTCAGCACCCGGCGCGGCTGGTGGTGGGTGGTCGCCGCGGCGCCGCTGGTCGTGCTCGGCGCGACGGTCGTGGTCGAGTTCTCGGCGGACACCGGGAAGTACCAGGGCAGCAAGTTGGCGACCGGCTCGGCGAAGTGGGTCGTCCAGGGCTTCCCGGTGATGGCGCAGGCCGTCGCGGCGGCCCTGCTGGTGATCGTGGTCCGGGTGGTCCGGGACCGGAGGAGGCAGCAGCATGGCTGACAACCGTGAGCAGCAGGAGGGCGGCCGGGCCGCCGCCCGCAAGGCCGCGGAAGCCCCGTCGGGCCGCCGCAGCTCCCCGATGCTGATCGCCGGCCGGGTGGTCGCCACCACGGTCGGTTTCGCGGTCTTCGCCGCGAGCGGGGTGGTCTGGTACGAGTACACGTCGCTGACCGACGGGATGACCACGTCCAACGCGATCTCGGAGACCAAGAAGGACGCCCCCAAGCACCTGGACAACTCGGTCAACCTGCTGCTGATCGGCCTGGACAGCCGCAAGAACATGGACGGCTCCGACCTGCCGCCGGAGTTCGTCCAGGACGAACTGCACGCCGGCCACAGCTCGGACATCGGCGGGTACAACACCAACTCGCTGATCCTGCTGCACATACCGGCCAACGGCGGCAAGGTGCAGGCGATCTCCATCCCCCGCGACGACTACGTCATGACCTACAACGGAGACGGCTCCCAGCAGGGCATGCACAAGATCAAGGAGGCGTACGGCAACGCCAAGGACGCCTTCGACCGGAGCTCGAAGGCCAAGGGCCTCAAGGGCGCCGACCTGGAGAAGGCAGGCCGGGACGCGGGCCGCGCGGCCACCATCCGCACCGTGCAGACCTTCGTGAACCAGCCGGTCGACCACGTCGCCGAGGTCAACCTGATGGGCTTCTACGACATCGCCAAGGCCGTCGAGCCGATCCAGGTCTGCCTGACCCACGACACCAAGGACCCGGCCATCGAGGGCCAGGGCTCCGGCGCCGACTTCAAGAAGGGCCTCAACACCCTCAACGCCTCCCAGGCGCTCGCCTTCGTCCGCCAGCGCCACAACCTGGACGACGGCAAGGGCAACAGCGGCGACTTCGCCCGCACCCACCGCCAGCAGGCCTTCATCTCCTCCGTCGTGCACAAGCTCAAGCAGGACGGCATCATCAGCGACCTGGGCAAGCTCAAGGACCTCTTCGGGGTCGTCCAGAAGGACCTGGTGATCGACAACGAGTGGAACGTCCTGGACTTCGCCCAGCAGGCCCCGGCCCTGACCGGCGGCAACGTCGAGTTCAACACCCTGACCTTCGACGGCTTCGGCACCCGCAACGGCCAGGACGTCAACCTGGTCACCCCGTCGAAGATCCAGAAGGTGGTCAAGCAGGTGTTCGGCTACGCCGACGCCGCCGCACCCGCCGCCCCGGCCGACGGCGCCACCGACGCCCCGACCACCGAGGCCCCCGCACCGACGGCGAGCGCCACCACCCCGGCCAAGGCCGCCTCCCCGGCCACCGTCGAGGTGTTCAACGGCTCCTCGGCCGCCGGGGTCTCCTCCGCCAACGAGGCCAAGGCGCTGGTCGCGATGGGCTTCAAGGAGGGCGCCACCGGCCCGGCCCGCACCAAGCAGAAGGCCACCACGGTGACCTACGGCAAGGGCGGCAAGGACGCGGCCGACCAGATCGCCGCCCGCTACGGCGTCACCGCCACCGAGTCCGCCGCCGTCGCCGCGGACCACGTGGTGGTCACCCTCGGCTCCTCCTTCACCGGCGTCGCGGGCGACAAGCCCGCCGCCCCCGGCCCGGCCCCGAGCGGCGACCCGGCCGCCAACCTGCCGATGCAGGGACCGGGCGTCGACGCGGAGTCGGACGGCGGCATCCCCTGCGTCTTCTGACGAGACCCGCACCACGTCGAGGGAGGTCCCCACCGGGGGCCTCCCTCAAGTCTTTCCCAAGCTTCCCTCCCGGGCGGCCCCTGGCGCAATTCTCCGTACTATGTATAGTGTACTGCGTACGGGATAATTTCGCGCCGTGACGAGAGGGTCCTCCATGCAGATCACCAGCACCGCCGTCGCCCTGACCGTCGACTCCACCGAGGCCTCCGCCGCCTTCCTCCGGCGGCACTTCGGCTACACCGAGCAGATGTCCGCCGACGGCTTCGTCTCGCTCGCCCACCCCGGCGGCGGGGTCGACGTCGTCTACCTGCGGCGCGGACTGGAGGTGCTGCCCGAGGACCAGCGCCACCGCACCGCGGACGGGGTGATCCTGGCCTTCACCGTCGACGACGCCGCCGCCGAGCAGGAGCGGCTGCGCGCCGAGGGGGTCGCGATCACCCTGCCGCTGCGCGAGGAGCCGTGGGGCGAGCGGCTGTTCCAGGTCACCGACCCGAACGGGGTGCCGGTCGAACTGGTCGAGTGGGTCCGGCCCTGACCGGCCCCGGAACGCGCAGGCGCCCCCGTCCGCACCGGGACGGGGGCGCCTGCCGGTCGCCGGCGGACGGTCAGTCGACCGTCCAGGTGTCGTTGCCCGCGAGCAGCGTCGCCAGGTCGCCCGGCCCGCGCTGGGCGGCCGCGGTGGCCAACTGGCTCTCCATCAGCTCGTCGTAGACCGGCCGCCGGACGTCGCGCAGCACCCCGATCGGGGTGTGGTGCAGGGTGTCCGCGTCGGCGATCCGGGTCAGCGCGAAGGCGGTGGCCGGGCTGTCCGCGTGGGCGTCGTGCACCAGCACCCGCGCCTCGTTCTCCGCGGTGACCGGGCCGGTGAACAGCTCGCCGTCCGGGCCGCGGAAGACCCCGCCGGCCGCGTCCGCGCCGAAGCGGACCGGCCGACCGTGCTCCAGCCGGATCAGCGCCTCGTCCCGAGTGCCGGCCTCCTTGAGCACCTCGAAGGCGCCGTCGTTGAAGATGTTGCAGTTCTGGTAGATCTCCACCAGCGCCGTGCCCTCGTGCTCGGCCGCCGCCCGCAGCACCGACTGGAGGTGCTGGCGGTCCGAGTCGATGGTGCGGGCCACGAAGGTGGCCTCGGCCCCGATCGCCAGCGACAGCGGGTTGAACGGCGCGTCCAGCGAGCCCATCGGGGTGGACTTGGTGATCTTTCCGAGCTCGCTGGTCGGCGAGTACTGGCCCTTGGTGAGGCCGTAGATCCGGTTGTTGAACAGCAGGATCTTCAGATTGACGTTCCGTCGCAGCGCGTGGATCAGGTGGTTGCCGCCGATCGACAGCGCGTCGCCGTCCCCGGTCACCACCCACACGCTGAGGTCCCGCCGGGAGGAGGCCAGCCCGGTCGCGATCGCCGGCGCCCGGCCGTGGATCGAGTGCACCCCGTAGGTGTTCATGTAGTACGGGAAGCGCGAGGAGCAGCCGATGCCGGAGACGAAGACCGTGTTCTCCCGCCGGATGCCGAGCTCCGGCATGAAGGACTGCACCGCCGCCAGGATCGCGTAGTCCCCGCAGCCGGGGCACCAGCGCACCTCCTGGTCGGTCTTGAAGTCCCGGGCGCTCTGCGGGCCTTCGGCCCGGGGCACCAGGGCCAGGGACGGGAAGCCGGGCCGCCCGGGGTCGACGTCGCTCATCGGTGGTCCTCCTCGTCCAGGCTGCCGATCGCCGCCGACAGCACGTCCGCCAACTGCGCCGCCTTGAACGGCAGTCCGCGCACCTGGTTGTAGGACTCCGCGTCCACCAGGTACTTCGCCCGCAGCAGCAGCGCGAGCTGCCCCAGGTTCATCTCCGGCACGACGACCTTCTCGTAACTGCGCAGCACCGCGCCCAGGTTGGCCGGGAACGGGTTGAGGTTGCGCAGGTGCGCCTGGGCGACCTCGCCGCCGTCCGCGCGCACCCGGCGCACCGCCGCGGTGATCGGCCCGTAGGTCGAGCCCCAGCCGAGCACCAGCACCCGGGCGTCGCCGGTCGGGTCGTCGACCTCCACCGGCCGGACGGTGATGCCGTCGACCTTCGCCTGCCGGGTGCGCACCATCAGGTCGTGGTTGGCCGGGTCGTAGGAGATGTTGCCGGTGCCGTCCTGCTTCTCGATGCCGCCGATCCGGTGCTCCAGGCCCGCCGTGCCGGGCACCGCCCAGGGCCGGGCCAGCGTGTGCGGGTCCCGCAGGTACGGCCAGAAGGCGCCGTCCTCGCGGTTCGGGCCGGTCGCGAACTTCGGGTCGATCTGCGGCAGTTCACCGAGCTCGGGGATCCGCCAGGGCTCCGAGCCGTTCGCCAGGTAGCCGTCCGAGAGCAGGAACACCGGAGTGCGGTAGGTCACCGCGATCCGGGCCGCCTCCAGCGCCGCGTCGAAGCACTCGGCGGGCGTGGCCGGGGCGACGATCGGCACCGGCGCCTCGCCGTTGCGGCCGAACATCGCCTGCAGCAGGTCCGCCTGCTCGGTCTTGGTCGGCAGGCCGGTGGACGGGCCGCCGCGCTGGATGTCCACCACCAGCAGCGGCAGTTCCAGCGACACCGCCAGGCCGATCGTCTCCGACTTCAGCGCCACGCCCGGACCGGAGGTGGTGGTCACGCCCAGCGCCCCGCCGAAGGCCGCGCCGAGCGCCGCGCCGATGCCGGCGATCTCGTCCTCGGCCTGGAAGGTGCGCACCCCGAAGTTCTTGTGCCGGGACAGCTCGTGCAGGATGTCCGAGGCCGGGGTGATCGGGTACGAGCCCAGGTACAGCGGCAGCCCGGAGCGCTCGGCGGCGGCGATCAGCCCGTAGGACAGCGCCAGGTTGCCGGAGATGTTGCGGTAGCGGCCGGCCGGGAGCCGGGCCGGCGGCACCTCGTAGGACACCGCGAAGGTCTCGGTGGTCTCGCCGAAGTTCCAGCCCGCCCGGAAGGCGCTGATGTTCGCCTCGGCGATCTGCGGCTTCTTGGCGAACTTGCTCCGCAGGAAGGCCTCGGTGCCGTGGGTGGGGCGGTGGTACATCCAGGACAGCAGGCCCAGCGCGAACATGTTCTTCGCCCGCTCGGCGTCCTTGCGGGCCAGCCCGCTGTCCTTGAGCGCCTCCAGGGTCAGCGTGGTCAGCGGCACCTTGTGCAGCTGGAAGCCGTCCAGCGAACCGTCGCCCAGCGGGTCCGCCGGGTAGCCGACCTTCGCCAGCGCCCGCTTGGTGAACTCGTCGGTGTTGACGATGATCTCCGCGCCGCGCGGCAGGTCCGGCAGGTTCGCCTTCAGCGCCGCCGGGTTCATCGCCACCAGCACGTTCGGGGCGTCGCCCGGGGTGAGGATGTCGTGGTCGGCGAAGTGCAGTTGGAAGGACGACACGCCGGGCAGGGTGCCGGCGGGGGCCCGGATCTCGGCCGGGAAGTTCGGCAGCGTGGAGAGGTCGTTGCCGAAGGCGGCCGTCTCCGAGGTGAACCGGTCACCGGTGAGCTGCATGCCGTCACCGGAGTCGCCCGCGAACCGGATGATCACCCGGTCGAGTCTGCGAACGGGCTTGCCGGGCCGTTCCGGTGGGCCGCCCGGGGCGGACGGACCGGCGGGGGCGGCCGCTCCGGGGCGCTGCGCACCGCTGCCGGTGCGACCCTGTTCGTCGCCCGACCCGTCCACTGCCTCTGACTGATCGACCTGACTGGTCACTGCCGCGGACCTCCTCGTGGGCGCACCACCGCGGGCGCGGCCCCGTGCCCCGTCCGCCTGGTGCACCGCTGGCATCCTATGCGCGCGAACTCGGCCCCGGCTGGAACTCCGGCGGGAACCCCGGCCGGAATTTCGCCCGGGACCGGGCCGGGTTTCCGGCCCGGGATCAGGCCCGGGATCAGGCCCGGCCACGGGGGTACCGCTGCTCCTCACAACGCGCCGGCGCCGGAGCTCATTCCGCCCCCGCGCCGGCGGGCCGCGACCAGGCCTGCGGTCAGGAGTTGAGGTAGGTGAGCACCGCGAGCACCCGGCGGTGGTCCTCCGGGCTCTGGGCCAGGCCGAGCTTGAGGAAGATGTTGCTGACGTGCTTCTCGACCGCCCCGTCGGAGACCACCAGCTGCTTGGCCACCGCCGCGTTGGTGCGCCCCTCCGCCATCAGGCCGAGCACCTCGCGCTCGCGCGGGGTGAGATTGGCCAGAACGTCGCCCTTGCGGCTGCGGCTGAGCAGCTGCTGCACCACCTCCGGGTCCAGCGCGGTGCCGCCCTCGGCGACCCGCACCACCGCGTCGGCGAACTCGCGCACCTCGGCGACCCGGTCCTTCAGCAGGTAGCCGACGCCCCGGGTGGAGCCGGCCAGCAGCTCGGAGGCGTACCGCTCCTCCACGAACTGCGACAGCACGAGCACGCCCAGCTGCGGGTAGCGGCCGCGCAGTTCCACGCAGGCCCGCAGGCCCTCGTCGGTGTGGGTCGGCGGCATCCGCACGTCCGAGACCACCACGTCCGGCAGGGCGTCGGCCGCCGCCAGGTCGTGGATGGTCTTCACCAGGGCGTCGCCGTCCCCGACGCCCGCCACGACCTCCAGGCCGCGGTCGGTGAGCAGCCGGGTCAGACCCTCCCGCAGCAGTACGGAGTCCTCGGCGATGACGACGCGGCGCATGGCGACCTTCCGGCAGGGGTGAGCTGACGGGTGCCAGTCTCCCCCATCCCGCCGGGCCGGCGCGGGCGAGTCCCGGATCGCGCCCGTGGCGGGCCCGGCGCGGGCGCGGGCCGGGCGCCCGGGCGGGCGCCGGGCCGACGCCGGGCCGACGCCGGGCCGACGCCGGCCGGGCCGGAGGTCACATGGTGCGGATCGCCACCGCGTCGCAGAGCCCGTCCAGGGCCGCCTTCGCCGCGCAGTCGGGCAGCGGGGCCAGCAGCGCCCGGGCCTCCTCGGCGTGCCGCAGGGTCTCCCGGCGGGCGCGCTCCAGCGCCGGGTGGGTGCGCAGCAGGCGCAGCGCCTCGGCGTGCAGGTCGTCGTCCGAGAGGTCCTGGGCGAGCAGTTCGCGCAGCCGGACGTCGTCCGGGTCGGACGGGTCGACCGGCGTCTGCTCCACCAGCAGGGTCGGCAGGGTCGGCACTCCCTCGCGCAGGTCGGTGCCGGGGGTCTTGCCGGACTCGTGGCCGTCGCTGGCCACGTCCAGCACGTCGTCGGCCAGCTGGAAGGCGATGCCGATCCGCTCGCCGAACTCGCCGAGGGTGTCCACCACCCACGGCTCGGCGCCGGACACCAGCGCTCCTATCCGGCAGGAGACCGCGATCAGCGAGCCGGTCTTGCCCTCCAGCACGTCCAGGTAGTGCAGCAGCGGGTCGCCCTCCGGGCCCGGGCCGCGGGTCTCCAGGATCTGGCCGGTGACCAGCCGCTCGAAGGCCTCGGCCTGCATCCGCACCGCCTCCGGGCCGAGGTCGGCGAGCACCTGGGAGGCGCGGGAGAACAGGAAGTCGCCGGTGAGGATGGCCACCGAGTTGTCCCAGCGGGAGTTGGCGCTCTCCGCGCCGCGGCGCACCGGGGCCTCGTCCATCACGTCGTCGTGGTACAGCGTGGCCAGGTGGGTCAGCTCCACCACCACGGCGGCCGGCACCACCCCGGGCGCCCCCGGGTCGCCGAACTGGGCGGCCAGCAGCAGGAGCAGCGGGCGGAAGCGCTTGCCGCCGGCCTCGATCAGGTGGCTGGCGGTGACGGTGATGAACGGGACGTCGCTCTTGACGGCCTCGGAGAGCGCCGCCTCCACCGCGTCCAGTCCGACCTGGACGTCCCGGGTCAGGTCGCGGTCCTGCACGCTGAGCCCGAAGGGTCCCACGACGGTCACGAAGACCACTCCTCTGTCCCTGGTCGATCTAGCGGCCTGGTCCCTGAGTGCCGCCGCTGGCCATACAGGCAGGGTATCCGGTCGGGAGTGGATCACTGCACGGGCGTGCGGATCCTGTCATGCCCGAGCCGGAAGCCCTGGTCAGCAGGGGTTCGCGGGCGAAGCGGCGGTGGGGGCGAATTCGGCTGGCGATAAAGGCCGGAGACCGGTCCGGACATCCGGACCGGCCTCCGGCAAACCGGCCGGAGCCGGTCGGTGCGCGAATCCGCGCGCGAATCGGGGCGGATTCGCACGCGGACCGCCGCGTGGATCAATTCCGGTCCGGCGCGCGGGCCGGCGCGCGGATCAGTACGCGAACAACGAGGCCTTGGAGGCGAGGTCCAGGAAGTACTGGGGCAGCAGGCCCAGGCCCAGCGTGACCAGCACCCCCACCCCGATCGCGGTCGCCGTGAAGGCGCTCGGGATCACCACCGTCGGCCCGCCCGGCTGGGGGTCGGAGAAGAACATCAGCACGATCACCCGGATGTAGAAGAACGCGGCCACCGCCGAACTCAGCACACCGACGATCACCAGCGGCGTCGCCCCGCCGGCCGCCGCCGCCTGGAACACCGCGAACTTCCCGGTGAACCCGGAGGTCAGCGGAATCCCCGCGAAGGCCAGCAGGAACAGCGCGAACACCGCCGCCACCAGCGGCGAGCGCCGGCCCAGCCCCGCCCAACTGGACAGGTGGGTCGCCTCGCCCTTGGAGTCCCGCACCAGGGTGACCACGGCGAAGGCGCCGAGCGTCACGAAGGAGTAGGCGGCCAGGTAGAACAGCACCGAGGACAGGCCCTGCTTGTTGACCGCGATCACCCCGGTCAGGATGAAGCCGGCGTGCGCGATCGAGGAGTACGCCAGCAGCCGCTTGACGTCCTGCTGGGTCACCGCCAGCACCGCGCCGACCACCATGGTCAGGATCGCCACACCCCACAGCACCGGCCGCCAGTCCAGCCGCAGGCCCGGGAAGGCCACGTAGAACAGCCGCAGGAACGCCCCGAACGCGGCGACCTTGGTGGCGGCGGCCATGAAGCCGGTCACCGGGGTCGGCGCGCCCTGGTAGACGTCCGGGGTCCAGGAGTGGAACGGCACCGCGCCGACCTTGAACAGCAGGCCCACCGCCAGCATCGCCAGCCCGGTCAGCAGCAGCGCGTCGCTCTGGGTGCTGGAGAGCTGGGCCGGAGTGGTCATCGCCTTGCCGGCGATGACGTCCGCGATGTCACCGAGCTTCACGCTGCCCGCGTAGCCGTACAGCAGCGCCGTGCCGAACAGGAAGAACGCCGAGGCGAAGGCGCCCAGCAGGAAGTACTTGACCGCCGCCTCCTGGGAGAGCAGCCGGCGGCGCCGGGCCAGCGCGCAGAGCAGGTACAGCGGCAGGGAGAAGACCTCCAGCGCCACGAACATGGTCAGCAGGTCGTTGGCGGCCGGGAAGAGCAGCATGCCGCCGACCGCGAACAGGGTCAGCGGGAAGACCTCGGTGGTGGCGAAGCCGGCCCGGACCGCGGCCCGCTCCTGCTCCCCGCCGGGGGTGGCCGCCGCCTGGGGGGCGAAGGCGTCGGCGGGCACCCCGCCGGCCTTGGGCTCCAGCTTGCGCTCGGCGTAGGTGAGCACCGCGACCACGGCGACCAGCAGGATCACGCCCTGGAGGAACAGCGCCGGGCCGTCCAGCGCCACCGACTCCATGGCCAGCAGGTCGATCCGGGGCGCGCCGTGGCCCTGGGCCGCCAGCACCACCACGGCGACGAACGCGCCGACCAGGGCGACCAGCGAGAGCGAGACCTGGGTCCAGTGCCGCAGCCGGCGCGGGACGAAGGCCTCGACCAGGATGCCGGCCACGGCGGCGCCGAAGACCACCAGCATCGGGGAGAGTTGGCCGTACTCGATGTGCGGCGCGGGGATGCCGGAGGCGCTGCCGCCGGCGGCGGCGAGCACTGCGGTGGCACTCACTTCTGCTCACCTCCTGAGGTGGCGGCGACCGGGTGGGCCGGCGCCGGGTCGGTCCGGTGGATCTGCGAGAGCGTCGCGTCCACCGAGGGGTTGACCAGGTCGGTGAGCGGCCTGGGGTAGACGCCGAGCAGCACGGTCAGCGCCACCAGCGGCGCCACCACGGCGAGTTCGCGGACCTTGAGGTCCGGCATCGCGCGCACGCCCTCCTTCACCGGCCCGGTCATGGTGCGCTGGTACAGCAGCAGGGCGTACAGCGCGGCCAGCACGATGCCGAAGGTGGCGACGATCCCGATCGCCGGGTAGCGGGTGAAGGTGCCCACCAGCACCAGGAACTCGCTGACGAACGGCGCCAGCCCGGGCAGCGACAGGGTCGCCAGGCTGCCGATCAGGAACGTCCCGGCGAGCACCGGGGCCACCTTCTGCACGCCGCCGTAGTCGGCGATCAGCCGCGAGCCGCGGCGCGAGATCAGGAAGCCGGCCACCAGCATCCACGCGGCGGTGGAGAGGCCGTGGTTGACCATGTAGAGGGTCGCGCCGCTCTGGCCCTGGCTGGTCATGGCGAAGATGCCCATGATGATGAAGCCGAAGTGCGAGATCGAGGCGTAGGCGACCAGCCGCTTGATGTCCTTCTGGCCGACCGCCAGCAGCGCGCCGTAGACGATCCCGACCAGCGACAGCACCAGGATCGCCGGGGCGAAGGTCTTCGAGGCGTCCGGGAACAGCCCCAGGCAGAAGCGCAGCATCGCGAAGGTGCCGACCTTGTCCACCACCGCGGTGATCAGCACCGCGGTGCCGGCCGTCGCCTCGCCCATCGCGTTCGGCAGCCAGGTGTGCAGCGGCCACAGCGGGGCCTTCACCGCGAAGGCGAAGAAGAAGCCCAGGAACAGCGCGTTCTGGGCGGTGCCGGAGAGCTTCAGGCTGCCGTCGGCGATCGCGCCGGTCAGGGTCGGCAGGTCGAAGGTGCCGAACCCCTGCTCCTGGGCGATCACGTACAGCCCGATCACCGCGGCCAGCATCACCAGGCCGCCGAGCAGGTTGTACAGCAGGAACTTGACGGCCGCGTAGGAGCGCTGGCGCGCCGACTCCGGGCCGCCCGCCCGGTCGCCGAAGCCGCCGATCAGGAAGTACATCGGGATCAGCATGGCTTCGAAGAACACGTAGAACAGGAAGACGTCGGTGGCGTAGAAGGAGACGATCACCATCGCCTCGACCGCCAGGATCAGGGCGAAGAAGGCCTGGGTGCGGCGCCGCCCCTCGAAGGTGTCGGGGTCGGCGGCGCCGTCGGCGGCGGTCGGGGCCGGGTCGGCGTCGTGCCAGGAGGCCAGCATCACCATCGGCACCAGGACGGCCGTCAGCAGCGCGAGCACCGCGCCGATGCCGTCCACGCCCAGCGAGAAGGTGATCCCGAAGGAGCGGATCCAGCTGTACGACTCGGTCAGCTGGTAGCGGGCGCCGTGCGGGTCGAACCGCACCGCCACCAGGGCCGCCAGCGCCACGGTCACCGCCGAGACGGTCAGCGCCACGGTCTTGGTGGTGCGGCGCCGGGCCTCGCTCGACCCGGCGGGCAGCGCGGCGGTGAGCACCGCGCCGGCCGCCGGGACGACACAGGTGGTGGTCAGCAGCACGCTCATGACCGGCCCCCCCGATGCGTTTCAGGACGAGTCATCACACGGACCTCATCAGGAGAGTCGAGGCGACCAGCACCAGCGTGCCGCCGAACATGGAGAGCGCGTACGAGCGGACGAAGCCGTTCTGGACCCGCCGCAGCCGGCTCGACAGGCCCCCGATCAGGGCCGCCAGCCCGTTGACGAAGCCGTCCAGGCCGCGGCTGTCGAAGTAGACCAGGGTCGCGGTGAGCGCCGACCCCGGCCGCACCAGCACGGCGTGGTTGAAGTCGTCCTGCAGCAGGTCGCGGCGGGCCGCCCGGGTGAGCGGGGAGCCGACCGGCGGCACCACCGGGACGGGCGAACGCCCGTACATCGCGTACGACAGGCCGACCCCGGCCAGCATGCAGACCGTGGTCAGCCCGGTGACGGTCCACGAGCCGAGCGGGGAGTTGCCCTCGCTGTGCCCGGTGACCGGCTCCAGCCACTTCAGGAAGGAGTCGTTGAAGGCGAACAGCCCGCCCGCGAACACCGAGCCGAAGGACAGCAGCACCATCGGGACGACCATCGTCCGCGGCGACTCGTGCGGGTGCGGGAGGTCGCCCTTGGCGTCCGGCTGCCAGCGCTTCTCGCCGAAGAAGGTCAGCAGCATCACCCGGGTCATGTAGAACGCGGTGACCGCCGCGCCGACCAGCGCGCACAGGCCGAGGATCCAGCCCTCGGTGCCGCCCTTGGCGAACGCCGCCTCGATGATCTTGTCCTTGGAGAAGAAGCCGGACAGCCCGGGGAAGCCGATGATGGCCAGGTAGCCGAGGCCGAAGGTGGCGAAGGTCCACGGCATGTACCGGCGCAGTCCGCCGTAGTGCCGCATGTTCACCTCGTCGTCCATGCCGTGCATGACCGACCCGGCGCCGAGGAACAGCCCGGCCTTGAAGAAGCCGTGGGTCACCAGGTGCATGATCGCGAAGGCGTAGCCGATCGGCCCCAGCCCGGCCGCCATCACCATGTAGCCGATCTGCGACATGGTCGAACCGGCCAGCGCCTTCTTGATGTCGTCCTTGGCGCACCCGACGACCGCACCGAACAGCAGCGTCACCGCGCCGACCACCACCACGGCGGTCTGCGCGTCCGGCGCCAGGTCGAAGATCGCCGAGGAGCGGGTGATCAGGTAGACGCCGGCGGTCACCATGGTCGCCGCGTGGATCAGGGCCGAGACCGGGGTCGGGCCCTCCATCGCGTCCCCGAGCCAGGACTGCAGCGGCACCTGCGCCGACTTGCCGCACGCCGCCAGCAGCAGCATCAGGCCGATCGCGGTCAGCTTGCCCTCGCTCGCCCCGTGCGCCCCGGCGAAGACCGGACCGAAGGCGAAGGAGCCGAACTCCGCGAACATCAGCATGATCGCGATCGACAGCCCCATGTCGCCGACCCGGTTGACGATGAAGGCCTTCTTGGCCGCCGTCGCCGCGCTCGGCTTGTGCTGCCAGAAGCCGATCAGCAGGTAGGAGGCGAGCCCCACCCCCTCCCAACCGGCGTACAGCAGGAGGTAGTTGTCCGCGACCACCAGCAGCAGCATGGCGGCCAGGAACAGGTTCAGGTACGCGAAGAACCGGCGCCGGCGCTCGTCGTGCGCCATGTAGCCCACCGAGTACAGGTGGATCAGCGTGCCCACCCCGGTGATCAGCAGCACGAAGGTCATCGACAACTGGTCGAGCCGGAACGAGACATCGGCCTGGAAGCCGTTCACCGGCACCCAGCTGAACAGGTGCTTCGTCACCGTCCGGTGCTCGGCGTCCCGGCCCAGCAGGTCCGAGAACAGTGCCAGGCCGAAGCCGAACGAGAGCGCGGCGAGCGCGGTGGCCAGCCAGTGGCCGAACCGGTCCAGGGCCCGGCCGCCCAGCAGCAGCAGGACGGCACCGGCCAGCGGGGCCGCCACCAGAAGCGGAATGAGAGAGTTCACCGAGGGCCCTCCGCCTACAGCTTCATCAGGTTGCTGTCGTCGACCGAAGCGGAGTGCCTGGTCCGGAAGATGGAGACGATGATGGCGAGGCCGACCACGACCTCGGCCGCCGCGACCACCATCGTGAAGAACGCGATGACCTGACCGTCCAGGGTCCCGTGCAGCCGCGAGAAGGTCACCAGCGCCAGGTTCGAGGCGTTCAGCATCAGCTCCACGCACATGAACAGCACGATCGCGTTGCGCCGGATCAGCACCCCGGACGCACCGATGGTGAACAACAGGGCTGACAGGTAGAGGTAGTTGACCGGGTTCACTCCGCGCCCTCCTCGCCGGTCGGGTGGTTGCCGCCGGTGGCGGCCGGCTCCAGGGACTTGCGCGGAGCCGCCACCGCCGGCCGCTCCGACGACGGCCGGCCCAGCCAGTCCGCCGTGCTGTTCTCCAGCTCCGCCATCCGCTGCAGCATGGACTGACTGACGTCCCGCACCTGGCCGCGCTCGCGCAGCGTCGCCATCACCGAGTCCTCCGCGACCGTGCCGTCCGGCAGCAGCGCCGGGACGTCCACCGCGTTGTGCCGCGCGTACACGCCCGGCGCCGGCAGCGGCGGCACCTGGATGTTGTCCCGCACCCGCTGCTCCGCCAGCTCCCGCTGGGTCTTCGGCGCCGTCACGTGCTCCCGGTGGGTCAGCACCATCGCACCGACCGCCGCGGTGATCAGCAGCGCGCCGGTGACCTCGAAGGCCCACACGTAGCGGGTGAAGATCAGCCGGGCCAGGCCCGGCACGTTGCCCTCGGCGTTCGCCTCGGCCAGCCCGGTGAAGTGGCCCAGCTTCGCGTTCGCGATCCCCGCGATCAGCAGCACCCCGAAGCCCAGCCCGCACAGCACCGCCGCGAACCGCTGGCCCTTCAACTGCTCCTTCAGGGAGTCCTCGCTGGTCACGCCGACCAGCATCACCACGAACAGGAACAGCATCATGATCGCGCCGGTGTAGACCACGATCTGCACCACACCCAGGAACACCGCCCCCTGCGCCAGGTAGCAGAGCGCCAGCGCCATCATCGTGCCGGCCAGGCACAGCGCGCTGTGCACCGCCCGGCGCATCAGCAGCATGCCCAGCGCGCCGCCCACCGCGATCACCGCGAGCACCCAGAACTGGACCGCCTCACCCGTGGAGGTCGTCCCGCCCGCCGCCGCCAACTGTCCGATCACGGCCGCACCTCCTTCTCCCGGTCGGTGCGCTCCTGCTGGACCGTCCCCGGCGCCGCCGCGGTCACCTCGCCCCGGTAGTACGCGCCCTCGTCGGTGCCCGGGAAGATCGCGTGCGGGCTGTCGACCATGCCCTCGGACAGGCCGACCAGCAGCTGCTCCTTGGTGAAGATCAGGTCCTTGCGGGAGGAGTCCGCCAGCTCGTACTCGTTGGTCATGGTCAGCGCCCTGGTCGGGCACGCCTCGATGCACAGCCCGCACAGGATGCAGCGGGCGTAGTTGATCTGGTACACCGCGCCGTAGCGCTCACCCGGCGAGTACCGCTCCTCGTCCCGGTTGTCCGCGCCCTCCACGTAGATCGCGTCGGCCGGACAGGCCCACGCGCACAACTCGCAGCCGACGCACTTCTCCAGGCCGTCCGGATGCCGGTTCAGCTGGTGCCGGCCGTGGAAGCGCGGCGCGGTCGGCTTCTTCTGCTCCGGGTACTGCTCGGTCAGCCGCTTCTTGAACATGGCCTTGAAGGTCACGCCGAAACCGGCGGCCGGGCCCAGGACCGACGGCCGGTCGGCCCGCTCGGGCCGGCCCGTCTGCTCGGACTCCATCGCGGATCAGCTCCCTTCGGAATGGTCGGCCCCGTTGAGGGCGTCCTGGAGTTGCTTCGGGGCGCGGCTCGGCCGACGCGGCACCGGCGGCAGCACCTGGCCGGGCAGCGGCGGCACCGGGTACCCGCCCGCCATCGGATCGAACTCGGCCCTCGGCGGCCGCGGCTCCTCCTCCGGCTGCTTGCGCAGGAAGTCCCGCACCAGCGCCAGCAGCAGGATCGCGCCGACCGGCGCGCCCACGTACAGCACCACCTCGCCGAAGCCGTACCCCTCGTTGCGCAGCGCCCGCACACTCGCGATCAGCACCAGCCACACCAGCGAGACCGGGATCAGCACCTTCCAGCCCAGCTTCATGAACTGGTCGTAGCGCAGCCGGGGCAGCGTCCCGCGCAGCCAGATGAAGAAGAACAGCAGCAGCTGGATCTTCAGCGTGATCCACAGCATCGGCCACCAGCCGTGGTTGGCGCCCGCCCAGAACGTCGACACCGGCCACGGGGCCCGCCAACCGCCCAGGAACAGGGTCGAGGCCACCGCCGAGACCGTCACCATGTTCACGTACTCGGCCAGCATGAACATCGCGAACTTCAGCGAGGAGTACTCGGTGTTGAAGCCGCCCACCAGCTCGCCCTCGGCCTCCGGCAGGTCGAACGGCGCCCGGTTGGTCTCCCCGACCATCGCGATGATGTAGACGATGAACGACACCGGCAGCAGCACCGCGAACCACTTCGGCTGCTGGTGCGCCACGATCTCCGAGGTCGACATCGAACCCGAGTAGATGAACACCGCCGCGAAGGACAGGCCCATCGCGATCTCGTAGCTGATCATCTGCGCGGCCGAGCGCAACCCGCCCAGCAGCGGATAGGTCGACCCCGAGGACCAGCCCGCCAGCACGATCCCGTAGATCCCGATCGAGGCCGTCGCCAGGACGTACAGCAGCGCGATCGGCAGGTCGGTCAGCTGGAGCGGCGTCCGGGTGCCGAACACCGACACCTCGTTGCCGGGCGGACCGAACGGGATCACCGCGAAGGCCATGAACGCCGGGATGGCGCAGACGATCGGCGCGAGGATGTAGACCACCTTGTCGGCGCCCTTGACCACCAGGTCTTCCTTCAGCGCCAGCTTCACACCGTCCGCCAGCGACTGCAGCAGACCCCACGGGCCGTGCCGGTTCGGCCCGATGCGCAACTGCATCCAGGCCACCACCTTGCGCTCCCAGACGATCGCGATCAGCACCGTCAGCACCAGGAACGCGAAGCAGAACACCGCCTTCAACAGCACCAGCCACCACGGGTCCTGGCCGAAGAAGTGGAGCGTCTCGTACGGCTGCGGGGTCATCGGACCTCCCCTTCGCCCTCGGGCCGCGCCACGGCGTCCGCCGGATCGGCCGCGGCGATGGTGACCAGATGGCCCACGGTGGTGCCGAGCGCGCGATGGGCGCCGCCCGGCGTGGAGTTGAGCGGGATCCAGACCGTGCGGTCCGGGACCGAATCGGTGACCTCCAGCGGCAGCACCAGCGAACCCGCCGGACCGGTCAGCCGCAGCGCCCCCGCCGGATCGGCGCCGACCTCCTTCGCCGTCACCGACGAGACCCGGGCCACCGCGCGGTGCCGGGTGCCGGCCAGGTGCGGATCGCCGTACTGCAACGAGCCCTCGTCCAGCAGCAGCCGCCAACCCGCCAGCACCGCCTGACCGGTGGCCGGCCGCGGCAGCACCCCCGGATGCGCCGCCGGATCCGCCGCCCGGTCACCCCGCCACGGCTCGAAGCGGTCCAGCTCCAGCCGGGCCGCCCGCACGTCCGCCACCCCCAGCCGGCGCCCCAGCGCGTCCGCCAGCATCGCCAGCACCCGCAGGTCCGACTGGAGGTGACGGCCCATCTGCTGGTCCGGCTTCAGCGCGGCCTCGAACATCCGCACCCGGCCCTCCCAGTCCAGGAAGGTGCCCGCCTTCTCCGCCACCGCCGCCACCGGCAGCACCACGTCCGCGCGCTCCGTCACCACCGACGGCCGCAACTCCAGCGACACCACGAACGGCACCGCCGCCAACGCCTCCGCGGCCAGCGCCGGATCCGGCAGGTCGTCCGGATCCACCCCGCCGACCAGCAGCGCGTCCAGATCGCCCCGCGCCGCCGCCGTCAGGATCTGACCGGTGTCCCGGCCCGGCCGCGAGGGCAGCTCCGCCACCCCCCACACCGCGGCCGCCTCCGCCCGCGCCGCCGCGGCCGCCACCGGACGGCCGCCCGGCAGCAGACCCGGCAACGCACCCGCCTCGACCGCCCCGCGCTCCCCCGCCCGGCGCGGCACCCAGGCCAGCGACGCCCCGGTGGCACGCGCCAACCGCAGCACCGCCGTCAACGCCCCCGGCACCGACGCCAGCCGCTCACCCGCCAGGATCACCGCACCCGGCCGGCGCAGCAGCTCCGCCGCCCGCCCGGCGTCGTCGCTCAACGGCTCGTCCGCCGCCAGCGCCGCGAACCACTCCGGCTCCGTCCCCGGCGCGGCCGGCAGCAGCGCACCGCGCAGCTTCGCCAGCCCCCGGGAGGCGAACGCCGCCACCGAGAACACCGTCGGACCGCCGGGCGCCCGGGACGCCTTGCGCAGCCGCAGGAAGACGATCGGCGACTCCTCCTCCGGCTCGAAACCCGCCAGCAGCACCGCCGGCGCCTGCTCCAACCGCTCGTAGGTGGGGCCCGTCCCGTCCAGGTCCACCCCGCGCCCGGCCACCGCGGCGGCCAGGAAGTCCGCCTCCTCACCGCTGTGCGGGCGGGCCCGGAAGTCCACGTCGTTGGTGCCCAGCACCACCCGGGCGAACTTCGCGTACCCGTACGCGTCCTCCACCGTCACCCGGCCGCCCGCCAGCACCCCCGCACGCGCCCCGCGCAGCCCCTCGGCCGCCCGGGCCAGCGCCTCCGGCCAGGAGACCGGCACCAGCTCGCCGTCCACCCGCACCAGCGGGGAGGTCAGCCGGTCCCGCTGCTGGGCGTACCGGAACGCGAACCGGCCCTTGTCGCAGTTCCACTCCTCGTTCACCGCCGGGTCCTCGCCCGCCAGCCGGCGCAGCACCTTGCCCCGCCGGTGGTCCGTGCGCTGCGCGCAGCCCGCCGCGCAGTGCTCGCACACGCTCGGCGAGGACACCAGGTCGAAGGGGCGCGAGCGGAAACGATAAGCCGCCGAGGTCAGCGCACCCACCGGACAGATCTGGATGGTGTTCCCGGAGAAGTACGACTCGAAGTCGTCCCCCTCCCCGGTGCCCACCTGCTGCAGCGCCCCGCGCTCCACCAGGTCGATGAACGGGTCCCCGGCGATCTGCTGGGAGAACCGGGTGCAGCGCGCGCACAGCACGCACCGCTCCCGGTCCAGCAGCACCTGGCTGCTGATCGGCAGCGGCTTGGCGTAGGTGCGCTTCATGCCCTCGAAGCGGGAGTCCGCCGCCCCGTTGGACATCGCCTGGTTCTGCAACGGGCACTCGCCGCCCTTGTCGCAGACCGGGCAGTCCAGCGGGTGGTTGATCAGCAGCAGCTCCATCACGCCGCGCTGCGCCTTCTCCGCCACCGGCGAGCTCAGCTGGGTGCGCACCACCATGCCCTCGGCCACCGGCACGGTGCAGGAGGCGACCGGCTTGCGCTGGCCCTCGACCTCCACGATGCACTGCCGGCAGGCGCCGGCCGGGTCCAGCAGCGGATGGTCGCAGAAGCGCGGGATCTGGGTGCCGATGGTCTCGGCGGCCCGGATCACCAACGTCCCCTTGGGGACCTGCACTTCGACGCCGTCGATGGTGAGCGTGACCAGTTCGACCGCGGGCTGGTCTGCCGTGGAGGCGGTTGGCTCTGTGATCGTCACGCGTGCACCTCCCTTTCGGTGGCGGACTGGTGGCCGGGGCGGGGGCCGTCGGCCCAGACGGTGGAGGCGGCCGGGTCGAACGGGCAGCGGCGCTCGGCCAGGTGCTGCTCGTACTCGGCCCGGAAGTGCTGGAGCGAGGAGACGATCGGGCTGGCCGCGCCGTCGCCCAGTGCGCAGAAGGACTTGCCGTTGATGTTGTCGGCGATGTCGAGGAGCTTCTCCAGGTCCCCGTCGACGCCCTCGCCCGCCTCGATCCGCTTCAGCAGCTGGACCAGCCAGTAGGTGCCCTCACGGCAGGGGGTGCACTTGCCGCAGGACTCGTGGGCGTAGAACTCCGTCCAGCGGGTCACCGCGCGCACCACGCAGGTGGTCTCGTCGAAGACCTGCAGCGCCTTGGTGCCGAGCATCGAGCCGGCCGCGCCGACGCCCTCGTAGTCCAGCGGGACGTCGAGGTGCTCGTCCGTGAACATCGGGGTGGAGGAGCCGCCCGGGGTCCAGAACTTCAGCCGGTGCCCGGCCCGGACGCCGCCGCTGAGGTCCAGCAGCTGGCGCAGGGTGACGCCGAGCGGCGCCTCGTACTGGCCCGGGTTGGTGACGTGGCCGGACAGCGAGTACAGCGTGAAGCCCGGGGACTTCTCGGTGCCCAGGCTCCTGAACCACTCCTTGCCGCGGGCCAGGATCGGCGGCACCGAGGCGATCGACTCGACGTTGTTCACCACCGTCGGGCAGGCGTACAGGCCGGCGATCGCCGGGAACGGCGGCCGCAGCCTCGGCTGGCCGCGGCGGCCCTCCAGCGAGTCGAGCAGCGCCGTCTCCTCGCCGCAGATGTAGGCG
Source organism: Kitasatospora sp. NPDC089797 (assembly GCF_040684795.1). Taxonomy (NCBI): domain Bacteria; kingdom Bacillati; phylum Actinomycetota; class Actinomycetes; order Kitasatosporales; family Streptomycetaceae; genus Kitasatospora; species Kitasatospora sp. NPDC089797. The sequence continues at coordinate 119,934 of NZ_JBFBGS010000029.1, forward strand.
CCGGCGCCGGCGTGCACGGTGATGTCCAGGTCCACGCCGGAGCCCAGGATGTTCCGGCCCAGCAGTCCGGCCTCGTAGGCCTCGGCGACCGCCGCGTGCAGCCGGCGCAGCACCGGGACGACCTCGCCGCGCAGGTAGACGAAGGCGTGGTCGCAGCGGATCGCGTAGGAGGCGATCACCATGCCCTCGATCAGCACGTGCGGGTTGGCGAACAGCAGCGGGATGTCCTTGCAGGTGCCCGGTTCGGACTCGTCCGCGTTGACCACCAGGTAGTGCGGCTTGCCGTCGTTCTGCGGGATGAACTGCCACTTCATCCCGGTGGGGAAGCCGGCGCCGCCGCGGCCGCGCAGACCGGAGTCCTTGACCAGGGCGATCACGTCGTCCGGGGGCATGGCGAGGGCCGCCTTGAGGCCCTCGTAGCCGTGGTGGCGGCGGTAGGTGGCGAGTGTCCAGGGGCGGCTGTCGTCCCAGGAGTCGGACAGGACGGGGGTGAGCAGCTTCTCGGCCGGCTCGGCGGAGGTCATCACGCTTCGGTCCCTTCCTGGCCGGTGCCGGTGGGGTGGGTGCCGGTGCCTTCGGGTGGGGTATCGGGGCCGGTGGTGCCGGTGGTGCCGGTGGTGCCAGTGGTGTCGGTGCCGGTGGTGTCGGTGCCGGTGTCCTCGTGGCGGGGGGCGACCACCCGGGTGCCGCCGGTGCCGGGCAGGGCCTCGCCGCGGGCCAGCCGGAGGCCGGCCAGCGAGGGGGCGCCGCCGGCACCGGACTCGTCGTTGGCGCCCGGGCGCTCGTCGGGGAAGCCGGCCAGCATCCGGGCGGTCTCCTTGAAGCCGCACAGCCGGGCGCCGCGGGTGGGCCGCACCTCGCGGCCGGCCCGCAGGTCGTCGACCAGCCGCCGGGCGCTGCCGGGGGTCTGGTCGTCGAAGAACTCCCAGTTGACCATCACCACGGGGGCGTAGTCGCAGGCGGCGTTGCACTCGATGTGCTCGATCGAGATCTCGCCGTCCGCGGTGGTCTCGTTGTTGCCGATGCCCAGGTGCTGCTGCAGCTCGGCGAAGATCTGGTCCCCGCCGAGCACCGCGCACAGGGTGTTGGTGCAGACCCCGACGTGGTACTTCCCGGCCGGACGTCGGCGGTACATCGTGTAGAAGGTCGCCACCGCGGTGACCTCGGCGGTGGTCAGGCCCACCTGCTCGGCGCAGAAGCGGATCCCGGTCGGGCTGACGAAGCCCTCCTCGGCCTGCACCAGGTGCAGCAGCGGCAGCAGGGCCGAACGGGCCTGCGGGTAGCGGCCGATCAGCTCGGCGGCGTCCGCGGCCAGCCGGGCCCGCACCTCCTCCGGGTACGGCGGGGCCGGCAGCGCCGGCAGTCCCAGTTCGACTTCGGTCACCGGTCCACGCCTCCCATCACCGGGTCGATCCCGGCCACCGCGACGATCACGTCGGCCACCTGGCCGCCCTCGCACATCGCCGCCATCGACTGCAGATTGGTGAAGGACGGGTCCCGGAAGTGCACCCGGTACGGGCGCGTCCCGCCGTCGCTCACCACGTGCACGCCCAGCTCGCCCTTGGGCGACTCGACCGCCACGTACGCCTGGCCGACCGGGACCCGGAAGCCCTCGGTGACCAGCTTGAAGTGGTGGATCAGGGCCTCCATCGAGGTGCCCATGATCTTCCGGATGTGGTCGAGCGAATTGCCCATCCCGTCCGGCCCGACGGCCAGTTGGGCCGGCCAGGCGATCTTCCGGTCGGCCACCATCACCGGCCCCGGGCGCAGCCGGTCCAGGCACTGCTCGACGATCCCCAGCGACTGCCGCATCTCCTCCAGCCGGATCAGGAAGCGGCCGTAGGAGTCGGCGGTGTCGGCGGTGGCGACCTCGAAGTCGTAGTCCTGGTAACCGCAGTAGGGGTCGGACTTGCGCAGGTCGTGCGGCAGGCCGGCGGCCCGCAGGATCGGTCCGGTGGCGCCCAGGGCCAGGCAGCCGGCCAGGTCCAGGAAGCCGACGTCGACCAGGCGGGCCTTGAACACCGGGTTGCCGGTGGCGAGTTTGTCGTACTCGTGCATCCGGGAGCGGAAGGTGCGGACCGCCTCGCGGATCTGGTCGACCGCGCCGGGCGGCAGGTCCTGGGCCAGGCCGCCGGGGCGTACGTACGCGTGGTTCATCCGCAGGCCGGTGACCAGCTCGAAGACGTCCAGGATCAGTTCGCGGTCCCGGAAGCCGTAGATCATCAGGGTGGTGGAGCCGATCTCCATGCCGCCGGTGGCCAGGCAGACCAGGTGCGAGGCGATCCGGTTCAGCTCCATCATCATCACCCGGATGACGCTGGCCCGGTCCGGGACGTCGTCGGTGATGCCGAGCAGCTTCTCGACCGCCAGGCAGTAGGCGGTCTCGTTGAACAACGGGGTCAGGTAGTCCATCCGGGTCACGAAGGTGGTGCCCTGGACCCAGTTGCGGAACTCCATGTTCTTCTCGATGCCGGTGTGGAGGTAGCCGATGCCGCAGCGGGCCTCCTTCACCGTCTCGCCGTCGATCTCCAGGATCAGCCGCAGCACGCCGTGGGTGGACGGGTGCTGGGGGCCCATGTTGACGATGATGCGTTCGTCGTCGGCCCGGCCGACCGCCTCGACCACTTCGCCCCAGTCACCGCCGGTGACGGTGAAGACCCGGCCCTCGGTGGTGTCCCGGGACTGCGCCTCCTCGGCCGCGCCGGGGGCCGCCGTGCGGGCCTCCTGATCGGCGCCTTCGTAGTGCTGAGTGCTCATCAGCTGTACGACCTCCGCTGGTCGGGTGCCGGGATCTGGGCGCCCTTGTACTCGACGGGGATGCCGCCGAGCGGGTAGTCCTTGCGCTGCGGGTGGCCCAGCCAGTCGTCCGGCATCATGATCCGGGTGAGCGCCGGGTGGCCGTCGAAGACCAGGCCGAAGAAGTCGTAGGCCTCGCGCTCGTGCCAGTCGTTGGTCGGGTAGACGCTCACCACCGACGGGATGTGCGGGTCGGCGTCCGGCGCGGTGACCTCCAGCCGGATCAGCCGGCCGTGGGTGATCGAGCGCAGGTGGTAGACCGCGTGCAGCTCGCGGCCCTTGTCTCCGGGGTAGTGCACGCCGCTGACGCCCAGGCACAGTTCGAAGCGCAGCGCCGGGTCGTCGCGCAGGATGCGCACCGCCTTCAGGAGGTGGGCGCGGTCGACCTGGAAGGTCAGCTCGCCGCGGTCGACCACCGTCCGCTCGACCACCTCGGCCGGGTCCAGGCCCTGTTCCTCCAGGGCGCCCTCGAACTCGTCGGCGACCTCGTCGAACCAGCCGCCGTACGGGCGTTCGCTCGGGCCGGGCAGCACGATCGGGGCGGCCAGACCGCCGAAGCCGGAGGTGTCACCGGTGTCCTGGGCGCCGAACATGCCCTGGCGGCGGCCGACCACCTCGACCGGGATCTCGCGGACCGGCTGCTCGCGGCGGGTCTCGGGTACCTGCTCGTTCATCGCAGCTGCCCCCGCATCTCGCTGATCGGGGTGGCCTTGAGGGCCAGGGCCTCGCCCAGTTCCTCGGCGCGGCGCCGGTTCACGCCCAACGGCTCGTGCTGGATCTTGTCGTGCAGCTTCAGGATGGCGTCCATCAGCATCTCCGGGCGGGGCGGGCAACCGGGCAGGTAGATGTCCACCGGGACGATGTGGTCGACGCCCTGGACGATCGCGTAGTTGTTGAACATCCCGCCGGAGGAGGCGCAGACGCCCATCGAGATGACCCACTTCGGGTTGGCCATCTGGTCGTACACCTGGCGCAGCACCGGGGCCATCTTCTGACTCACCCGGCCCGCCACGATCATCAGATCGGCCTGCCGGGGGGAGCCCCGGAAGACCTCCATGCCGAACCGGGCCAGGTCGTAGCGACCGGCGCCGGTGGTCATCATCTCGATCGCGCAGCAGGCCAGACCGAAGGTGGCCGGGAAGAGTGACGCCTTGCGCACCCAGCCGGCGGCCGTCTCCACGGTCGTGAGCAGAAAGCCGCTCGGCAGCTTCTCCTCGATTCCCATCAGATCCCTCTCAATGCCCTCAAGTCCTCTGGTACGTCCGGCGATGCGCCCGGGAAGCGTCCGGGGGAACGTCCGGCCCGTTCGAGCTTGTCCACTCGTTCACAAGGCGCGGCGTCCCGCTGGCGGCGCCGCCCCCGACCGACTCAGTCCCACTCCAGGCCGCCGCGGCGCCAGACGTAGGCGTACGCGACGAAGACGGTGGCGATGAACAGGAGCATCTCGACCAACCCGAAGATCCCCAGGGCGTCGAAGGTCACCGCCCAGGGGTAGAGGAAGACGATCTCGATGTCGAAGACGATGAAGAGCATCGCCGTCAGGTAGTACTTGATCGGGAACCGACCGCCGCCCACGGGCTGCGGGGTCGGCTCGATGCCGCACTCGTACGCCTCCAACTTGGCCCGGTTGTAGCGCTTGGGGCCGGTGAGTGAGGCCATCACGACGGAACCGACCGCGAACGCCGCCGCGATGGCACCGAGTACGAGGATCGGCGCGTAGGCATTCATAGCCCCCGCTCCCTCCGTCCAGTCGTCCTTGACTGCAGATCGGAACCGGCGGGTCACGCTGAGGTGAACCCGCGTTCCAGTTCCCGAGATCCACCTCATGTGAGGCAGTTCACAAAGCCTGGAACGTGCGCATCCTATGCCCGGCAGCTTGTGATCTGCGACACGCAGTTCGTCGCCATCTTTGTGATCTACACCACGATGTGAATGGTGGCGAATGCGAACATGCCCAGAGTTGTCAACGCAAAGGAGTCAAATGGTCACAAGTAGTCGCAATTATCTTTGAAGCGGCTGGTCAGGGGGGCGCTTCTATATCAACTTGGGGATGAGGGTGGCAAATTTCTGGGCGTCATGTTGACGTGTTATAGCGGCTCACTCGGAGGGGTGGTGGGGGGAGGAACGCTTGCTTGACCCTTCGTTCACAAGGGTTCGAAGTTGCCCGTGGGGGTCCCCCTCCCCCCTCCCCCCTCCCGCCCGCCGCCCGCCGCCCGCCGCCCGCGCCAGGGTTGCCCACCTGCTGCCGGTGTCTTCCGCGCTGGGACCGGCGCCG
>NZ_JBFBGS010000030.1:0-124693 GCF_040684795.1 Kitasatospora sp. NPDC089797
TGCAGGGGGGACCCTGTGGGAGAGTAGGACGCCGCCGAACAATCATTCAGAAAAGGCCCACCCGGGTTACCGGGTGGGCCTTTTCGCGTTTCCGGCTAACGGCCGGGGAGCACGAGCTTGAACCCGAGGTGCGACCCGGTGAAGCCCAGGCGCTGGTAGAAGCGGTGCGCGTCCGTTCGGGTCGCGTCCGAGGTGAGCTGGACGAGGTCGGCGCCGAGTGCGCGGGAGCGCTCGACGGCCCACTGGATCAGTTCGGTGCCGAGTCCGCTGCCGCGCTCGTCGGCGTGGATGCGGACGGCTTCGATGATCGCGCGGGTGGCGCCGGTGCGGGAGAGGCCCGGGACGAGGGTGAGTTGCAGGGTGCCGACGGTGCGGCCGGCACGGTCGGCGACGACCAGGTGCTGGTGCGGGTCGCCGTCGATGCGGGCGAACGCGGTGCGGTACGGGGTGAGGTCGTCGGGCGTTTCGCGGGTGGCACCCAGGGGGTCGTCGGCGAGCAGCGCCACGATCGCCGGCAGATCGGCCTCGGTAGCCGGTCGGATCGTCAGAACAGCCGTTTCAGTCATGATCAGAGGATAGGGAGCCTCCTTGGTCGTCCACCGGGTCCAAAGTCCCTGTCTACGCCCGTAGCGCCCCGCTACGGCCCCTTGCGGACGGACGCCCGGTCACTCCCCGGGCGCGGCACTGGTGATGACGGCGAAGACGGCTCCGTGCGGATCGACCAACTGGGCGAGGCGGCCGACGCCGTGCACATCGGTCGCCGGGATCCGGACCTTCGCGCCGAACTGGTCGGCGATGGCGAGGGAGGCGTCCACGTTGGGGACCTCGAAGTAGGGGAGCCAGTGCGACGAGGTGCCGCGCGCGGTGTGTTCGGGGCCGAGCTGGAGGATGCCGCCGTGGGCGTCGTCGGTGCCGCCGCCGGCCGGGGTGAGCACGGTGTAGCGCACCTCGCCGAGCGGGACGTCCTGTTCCTGCCAGTCGAAGACCGTGCGGTAGAAGGCCTTGGCCCGTTCGGCATCGACGCTGTAGCACTCGGCCCAGCAGAGGCTGATCGGGGCGTTGACGACGTCCAGGCCGCGGGTGTCGTGCGGCTGCCAGAGCGCGAAGTCGGCGCCGGTGGGGTCGGTGCAGCCGGCCGTCCGGCCCGCGGCGAAGACGTCGAAGGGGGCGAACCGGACCCGGCCGCCCGCCTGTTGGACCAGTTCGGTGGTGCGGTCGGCGTCGTCCGTCGCGAAGTACAGCGTCCAGCCGGGCAGGGCGCCCTCCTCGGTGAGCGGGCCGAGGGCGGCCGCGATCCGGCCGTCGAGCTGGAAGAAGCCGTAGCCGCCGGCTTCCTGGCCGGCCGGGTCGAAGGTCCAGCCGAACAGGGCGGAGTAGAAGTCGACGGAGGCCCGGGTGTCGGGGCTGCTCAGGTCGAGCCAGACCGGTGAACCGGGGCGGAAGGCGGTGTTGAGCATGGCGGCACTGCTCCTCGGGCGGGCCCGTACGGGCACGGTCGTCGACCCCCTGGGACCTTCCAGCCTGGCACCTTGCGGGGGGCGGTGCACGGCAGGAGTCAAGGGGCACCCGGGGCTGTCCGCGCCGGACGGTACGGTGCGTAACGGAATGGTCCACCCGTACCGGTCGAAGGGGGGCGCCGGTGGGCGAGCAGGCGCAGTCGGGGCAGCAGGCGCAGCAGGTAGCCCGGCAGCTCGCGCAGGTCGAGGGCGTGCTGGAGCGGATCACCTACGCCAACGAGGAGACCGGCTACACGGTGGCCCGGGTGGACACCGGCCGGGGCGCGAACGACCTGCTGACGGTGGTGGGCGCGCTGCTGGGGGCGCAGGTCGGGGAGTCGCTGCGGCTGCACGGCCGGTGGGGTTCGCACCCGCAGTACGGGCGGCAGTTCACGGTGGAGAACTACACGACGGTGCTGCCCGCGACGATCCAGGGCATCCAGCGGTACCTGGGCTCCGGGCTGATCAAGGGCATCGGTCCGCGGTTCGCGGAGCGGATCGTGGAGCGCTTCGGGGTGGACACCCTGGAGGTGATCGAGAACGAGCCGGGCCGGCTGATCGAGGTGCCGGGGCTGGGGCCGAAGCGCACCGGGAAGATCGCCGCGGCCTGGGAGGAGCAGAAGGCCATCAAGGAGGTGATGGTCTTCCTCCAGGGGGTCGGGGTGTCGACCTCGCTGGCGGTGCGGATCTACAAGCAGTACGGCGACGCCTCGATCGGGGTGGTGAGGAACGAGCCCTACAAGCTGGCGGCGGACGTCTGGGGCATCGGCTTCCTGACGGCGGACCGGATCGCCCAGGCGGTGGGAATCCCGCACGACAGCCCGGAGCGGGTCAAGGCCGGCTTGCAGTACGCGCTGTCGCAGAGCAGCGACCAGGGCCACTGCTACCTGCCGGAGGAGCGGTTGATCGCGGACGGCGTGAAGCTGTTGCAGGTGGACGTCGGGCTGGTGATCGACTGCCTGGCGGAGCTGGTCGCGGCCGAGGGGGTGGTGCGCGAGACGGTGCCGGGGGAGGCGGGGGAGCCGATCACCGCCGTGTACCTGGTGCCGTTCCACCGGGCGGAGATCTCGCTCGCCAACCAGCTGCTGCGGCTGCTGCGTTCGGACTCCGACCGGTTGCCGTGGTCGGCCGACGTGGACTGGCCGGTGGCGCTGGAGTGGCTGGCGCGGCGGACCGGGGCGGAGCTGGCGCCGGAGCAGGAGCAGTCGGTGCGGCTGGCGCTGACCGAGAAGGTCGCGGTGCTGACGGGCGGTCCGGGCTGCGGGAAGTCGTTCACGGTCAAGTCGATCGTGCTGATGGCGCTGGCCAAGAAGGCGAAGGTGGTGCTGGCGGCGCCGACCGGGCGGGCGGCGAAGCGGCTGGCCGAGCTGACCGGCGCGGAGGCCTCGACGGTGCACCGGCTGCTGGAGCTGAAGCCGGGCGGTGACGCCGCGTACGACCGGGACCGGCCGCTGGACGCCGACCTGGTGGTGGTGGACGAGGCCTCGATGCTGGACCTGATCCTGGCGAACAAGCTGGTCAAGGCGGTGCCGCCGGGTGCGCACCTGCTGTTCGTGGGGGACGTGGACCAGCTGCCCTCGGTGGGGGCGGGCGAGGTGCTGCGGGACCTGCTGGCGCAGCACGGGCCGATCCCGTCGGTGCGGCTGACCAGGATCTTCCGGCAGGCGCAGCAGTCGGGCGTGGTGACCAACGCGCACCGGATCAACGAGGGGAAGCCGCCGCTGACGGAGGGTCTGTCGGACTTCTTCCTGTTCGTGGAGGACGACACGGAGCGGGCGGCCGGTCTGACGGTGGACGTGGTGGCGCGCCGGATCCCGCAGAAGTTCGGCTTCGACCCGCGCCGGGACGTCCAGGTGCTGGCGCCGATGCACCGGGGGCCGGCCGGTGCGGGGAACCTGAACACGCTGTTGCAGGCGGCGGTGACGCCGGCCCGGGAGGGGTTGGCGGAGCGGCGCTTCGGCGGGCGGACCTTCCGGGTGGGGGACAAGGTCACCCAGATCCGCAACAACTACGACAAGGGGCGGAACGGCGTCTTCAACGGCACAGTGGGAGTGGTGACGGCCCTCAGCGTGGACGACCAGCGGCTGACGGTGGTCACCGACGAGGACGAGGAGGTGTCGTACGACTTCGACGAACTGGACGAGCTGGCCCACGCGTACGCGGTGACGATCCACCGCTCGCAGGGCAGCGAGTACCCAGTGGTGGTGATTCCGGTCACCATGTCCGCTTGGACGATGCTCCAGCGAAATCTGCTCTACACCGCTGTGACCAGGGCTCGGAAACTCGTGGTGCTGGTCGGGTCACGGAAGGCGATCGCACAGGCCGTGCGGGCCGTCAGCGCAGGTCGGCGGCATGCTGCGCTCGATCATCGACTTGCAACTGGATGATTATCCAGCAGGATGGTTGCCTCTAATGTTCTCTTGACGTGAAGAGATTTACGGCAGAGCCTAGGGTGGTGCCGATCTTGTCCGGTTCGTACCGGCTGCGGCGGCAGGTTTTGTAGGGGCGGGCCCTTCCGGGCCACCCCGGGTGCGCGGCTGTCCTCCGGATGGGGGATCGTGGAGACAGTCAGGGCACCTTGGAAGAGGATTCATTTCGTCGGTGAGGAAGACGTGAGCGACAACTCGGTAGTACTGCGGTACCAGGACGGCGAGTACGAGTACCCCGTCGTCGAGAGCACTGCGGGCAACTCCGGCTTCGACATCTCGAAGCTGCTCCCGCAGACCGGCCTGGTCACCCTGGACAACGGCTTCGGTAACACCGCCGCGTACAAGTCCGCGATCACCTTCGTGGACGGCGACAACGGCATCCTGCGGTACCGCGGCTACCCGATCGAGCAGCTCGCAGCACAGGGCGGCTTCATCGAGACCGCGTACCTCCTGATCAACGGTGAGCTGCCCAACGCGGACCAGCTGGCGGAGTTCAACCGCGAGATCACCCAGCACACGCTGCTGCACGAGGACGTCAAGCGCTTCTTCCAGGGCTTCCCGCGGGACGCCCACCCGATGGCCATGCTGTCCTCGGTGGTCGGCGCGCTCTCCACGTTCTACCCGGAGAGCCACAACCCGTTCGACGCGGACCAGCGCCACCTGTCGACCGTCCGCCTGCTGGCCAAGCTGCCGACGATCGCCGCGTACGCGTACAAGAAGGCGATGGGCCAGCCCTTCGTCTACCCGCGCAACGACCTGAGCTACGTCGAGAACCTCCTGCGGATGACCTTCGCGGTCCCGGCCGAGGACTACGAGCTCAACCCGGTCATCGTCAACGCGCTGGACAAGCTGCTGATCCTGCACGCGGACCACGAGCAGAACTGCTCGACCTCCACCGTGCGCCTGGTCGGCTCGAGCCACGCCAACCTGTTCGCCTCCATCTCGGCCGGCATCTCGGCGCTGTGGGGCCCGCTGCACGGCGGCGCCAACCAGGCCGTGCTGGAGATGCTGGAGAGCATCCAGCAGGACGGCGGTGACGTCGACGCGTTCATCACGAAGGTGAAGAACAAGGAAGCCGGCGTCAAGCTGATGGGCTTCGGCCACCGCGTCTACAAGGCCTTCGACCCGCGCGCCGCGCAGGTCAAGCTGCTGGCGCACGAGGTCCTCGGTCAGCTCGGCAAGAACGACGAGCTGCTGGAGATCGCGCTCAAGCTGGAGGAGCACGCCCTCAAGGACGACTTCTTCATCTCGCGCAAGCTGTACCCGAACGTGGACTTCTACACCGGCCTGATCTACCGCGCCATGGGCTTCCCGACCAGCATGTTCACCGTGCTGTTCGCCCTGGGCCGGCTGCCGGGCTGGATCGCCCACTGGCACGAGATGATCAACGACCCGACCAGCCGGATCGGCCGCCCGCGCCAGATCTACACCGGCGTCGAGATCCGCGACTACGTCGAGCTCGACCAGCGCTGACGTAGCACCGCACCGAAAGGGGCCCGGCCGCTGTCGAGCGGCCGGGCCCCTTCGCGTCCCCGCGCCCCGGGCCGGAGGGGCCCGGGGCGCGGGGACGGAACCGTACGGCGCACGACTCCGGGGCCGACTGCGACCGGGGACGGCCGCTCAAAGCGTCCCTGGCCCGCCACACCCCGGCGCCGTGCGCGAAGGCCGTCGAAAGCACGACGACCGTTCCCGGGGCCCGCCGGAGCCCCGTCGTCGGCAGCTGCCGGAAGCACGGGACACGTTGCCGTTAGCCGTGTCCCGCCCAGCGGAAAAACTGCCGCACTACCAACCTAAGACGTATCAGGGTGCGAGAAGTTACGCCCGGGGGGTGTGAGCTGCCTCTCGCCACGCTCCGTAGGCGCTTCGTACCGCGCTCATATCACACCTTCCCTCGCGCACGACGTCACCCTCCCCGCAGTCACGGCAACCGAGCGTGATAGGAATCGTGGCATTCCGGTACGGACCGTCGCGCCCCCTCGTCGCGCGACGGCGGAACTGGGGAGGGAGTGCGCAGATGGCCAGGAACGTCGTCGTCACCGGCGGTGGCACGGGAATCGGGTACGAAGTCGCGCGGCGGTTCGCCGAGGCGGGCGAGCACGTGGTGATCGTCGCCCGCCGTCGTGAGGTCCTGGAGAAGGCCGCGGCCGACCTCGGGCCGAACGTCACCCCGCTGGTGTGCGACCTGGCCGACCCGGACGCGGTGGAGGCCGCGCTGCGGGAACTGCCCGAGCGGATCGACGTGCTGGTGAACAACGCCGGCAGCCGGGAGACCGTGGTCGGCGGCGGACCGCACGCCCTGTTGGCCCGCTGGCGCGGCGACTTCGAGCGCAATGTGCTGACCGTCGTGCTGCTCACCGAGTCGATCCGGGACCGGCTCACCCCGGGCTCTGGGCGGGTCGTCACCATCAGCTCCATCGCGGCCCTGCGCGGGGCCGGCTCCTACGGCGCGGCGAAGGCCTCGCTGCACGCCTGGAACAACTTCCTGGCCGCCCAGTTGGGCACTTCGGGGATCACCGCCAACATCGTCGCGCCCGGCACGGTGGCCGGCACGGAGTTCTTCGGGCCGCGGCTGGACGAGGCCGAGGTGGCCCGCCGGGCGGCGCGCACCCTGCTCGGCCGGATCGGCGAGACCGGCGAGGTCGCCGCGGCGGTGCACTTCCTCGCCTCGGCCGAGGCCGGGTTCATCACCGGTGAGATCCTGCACTGCAACGGCGGGGAGCTGCTGGGGCGTTGAGGCGTGACGAGGGGCCCGGACCGGTGCGGTCCGGGCCCCTCGGGCGGTTCAGGAGGGCCGGAAGCGGCGCAGCCGGAGGCTGTTGCCGAGCACGAAGACCGAGGAGAAGGCCATCGCGGCCCCGGCGATCATCGGGTTGAGCAGTCCGGCGGCGGCCAGCGGGATCGCCGCCACGTTGTAGCCGAAGGCCCAGCAGAGGTTGCCCTTGATGGTGCCGAGGGTCCGGCGGGAGAGCCGGACGGCGTCGGCGGCGGCGCGCAGGTCGCCGCGGACCAGGGTGAGGTCGGCGGCCTCGATCGCGGCGTCGGTGCCGGTGCCCATGGCCAGGCCGAGGTCGGCCTGGGCGAGCGCGGCCGCGTCGTTGACGCCGTCGCCGACCACCGCCACGACCCGGCCCTCGGCCTGGAGGCGTCGGACGGTGGCGACCTTGTCCTCGGGCAGCACCTCGGCGATGACGTCCTGCGGGGCGATGCCGACCTCGGCGGCGACCGCCTCGGCCACCGCCCGGTTGTCGCCGGTGAGCAGCAGCGGGTGCAGGCCCAGGGTGCGCAGCCGGGCGACGGCCTCGGCGCTGGTCGGCTTGACCGCGTCGGCGACCTCCAGGACGGCCCGCGCCTCGCCGTCCCAGCCGACCGCGACCGCGGTGCGGCCCGCCGCCTCGGCGGTGGCCTTGGCGCGGGCCAGGACGGGCGGCAGGTGCTGCGCGCGATCGGCGAGCAGGGCCTCCCGCCCGGCCGTGACCGTGCGGCCGTCGACGATGCCCTGCACGCCCCGGCCGGGGACGTTGCGGAAGTCCCGGACCGGCGGCAGCGGTCCGGTCCGTTCCTCGGCGGCGTCGGCGACGGCGCGGGCGATCGGGTGCTCGGAGGCGTGTTCCACGGCTCCGGCCAGCCGCAGCACCTCGGCCTCGGTGGTCGCACCGGCGGTGTGCACGGCGAGCAGGGTCATCCGGCCGGTGGTGACGGTGCCGGTCTTGTCGAGCACGACGGTGTCGACCCTGCGGGTGGACTCCAGCACCTCCGGGCCCCTGATCAGGATGCCGAGCTGGGCGCCGCGGCCGGTGCCGACCAGCAGCGCGGTCGGGGTGGCCAGGCCGAGGGCGCACGGGCAAGCGATGATCAGCACGGCCACCGCGGCGGTGAACGCCGCAGTGGGGCTGCTGGTCGCCAGCAGTCGGCCGACCAGGGTGGCCAGGGCGATCAGGATGACCACCGGGACGAAGACCGCGGAGATCCGGTCGGCCAGGCGCTGGGCGGCGGCCTTGCCGTTCTGGGCGTCCTCCACCAGCCGGGCCATCCGGGCCAGCTGGGTGTCCGCGCCGACCCGGGTCGCCTCGACCACCAGCCGGCCGCCCGCGTTCACGGTCGCACCCGTGACGGCGTCCCCGACCGTGACCTCGACCGGCACGGACTCGCCGGTCAGCATCGAGGCGTCCACCGCCGAGCTGCCCTCGACCACGATGCCGTCGGTGCCGATCTTCTCGCCGGGGCGCACCACGAAGCGCGTGCCGACGGCCAGGTGCTCCACCGGCAGCCGGACCTCGCGTCCGCCGCGCAGGACGGTGACGTCCTTGGCGCCGAGGTCGAGCAGGGCGCGCAGGGCGGCGCCGGCCCGGCGCTTGGCACGGGCCTCCAGGTGGCGGCCGAACAGGATCAGCACGGTGACGGCGGCCGCGGTCTCCAGGTAGAGCGTGGCCGAGGGGTCGGTGTGGCCGACCGTGAACGAGAAGTCGTGCCGCATCCCGGGCATTCCGGCGTGGCCCAGGAACAGCGCCCAGCAGGACCAGCCGAAGGCGGCCAGGGTGCCGAGCGAGACCAGGGTGTCCATGGTCGCGGCGCCGTGCTTGAGGTTGGTCCAGGCGGCGCGGTGGAAGGGCAGGCCGCCGTAGACGACGACCGGGCCGGTGAGGGCGAAGGCCAGCCACTGCCAGTTGGTGAACTGCAGCGCCGGGACCATCGAGAGCAGCACCACCGGGAGGCTGAGCAGGGCGCTGGTCCGCAGCCGCTCGCGCAGCGGGTCGTCCGGGCCGGCGGGCGCGGTGGGGCGCTCGGTGGGCTGCTCGGTGGGCTGCTCGATGGGGGCGGGGGCCGGGGGCGGCGGGAGTTCGGCGGTGTAGCCGGTCCGCTCGACGGTGGCGATCAGGTCGTCGACGGTGACCCCGGGGCCGTAGTCGACCCGGGCCTTCTCGGTGGCGAAGTTGACGGCCGCCTCGACGCCGTCCATCCGGTTGAGCTTCTTCTCGATCCGGGCGGCGCAGGAGGCGCAGGTCATCCCGCCGATCGACAGCTCGACCCGGTCCCGTGCCCCGAGGCCGGGGGCGGAGGTGGTCATGCGGTGACACTCCCTAGGTGGGGGTGTACGGCGGGGGCCGGTGCCGGGCCCCCGCCGTACCGGGGCGGCTCAGGCGGCGCGGCCGACCAGTTCGTAGCCGGCCTCGTCGATCGCGGCGCGGACCTCGTCCTCGGCGAGCGGGGCGGCGGAGGAGACCGTGACGGTGCCGGCCTGGGAGTCGGCGGCGACCTCGGTGACACCGGCGAGGGTGGAGAGCTCCTCGCTGATCGCCTTCTCGCAGTGGCCGCAGCTCATGCCGGACACGGTGTAGGTGATGGTGCTGGACATCGGGGCCTCCGGGAGGTCGGTGCGGGGTACGGGCCGTGCTTGGTCTCCTACCGTCAACACCATACCCCTCAGGGGTATTCCCCGAAGGGGGTGGGTGGGGCGGACAGCATCGTGGGCGGCGACGGCGACGGCGACGGTCAGGCCGGGGCGGAGGGCGACTGTGCCGGAATGGGCGCGCCCGGCTCGCGCCGGACCAGCAGCCGCAGCCAGAGCAGCCCGCCCAAGGAGACCACGAGCAGGCCGGCGGTGTCATAGACGGTGTACAGGTGGACCTGCTCGGTGGACGGGTTCGGCATGTAGCCGAGGTCGAACAGGGCGCGCTGGAAGTCGCTCGTGGTGGTCCGGGCGACCAGCCAGACCGCGATGCCGCTCGTGCTGTCCCACAGTGCGTGCAGCAGCGATACGCCCAGGTAGGTGAGCAGCACCGGGGCCGTGCAGCGGAAGCGGCCGCCGCGCCGCTCCCGGAACAGCACCCCGCCGATGATCGCCGTCCACAGGATGTGGCCGACCGGCGCCAGCACCCCGCGCAGGATCTCGGTCTCCACCAGGTCGTCGAGCGAGAGTCCCTGGATGCTCAGCACGGCGTTGAACGCGTATCCGGCGCTCTCGAACGCCGCGAACCCCGCGCCGACCGTGGCGCCCAGCACCAGCCCGTAGCGCAGGCCGCCCAGCTGGCCGCCCACCCGCAGCCGGCGGCAGACCAGCACCAGTGCGGCCAGCTTCACGGCCTCCTCGATCAGGCCGACGCCGACGTACATCCACGCCGACGGGGAGAGCAGGTAGGACTCCAGCACCGAGGCGCCCAGGACGCCGATCACCCCGCCGATGCCGAAGCAGGTGAAGATCAGGCCCGGGCCGAGGTCGGCCGCGTACCGCTCGTACGCCCAGATCACCACCGACGCCGGGACGAGGAAGCTGCCGAGCAGCACGATCGTCGGGACCAGGTTGCTGTTGTCGGTGAAGAAGGTCACCAGGACGGTGCAGGCCCAGAGCAGCAGGCCGGTCAGGAAGAACTTGACCCAGTGACGGGGCCGGGCGGTCGCCCGGACGGGGGGTGTGATGATGCGCGGAGTGGATCGGGATCCGGACACCGGGCAGGGCCTCCTCTGTGTGACCGCTTTGGTCGAACTTTATGACAAATCAGGCATTTAGGTAGTGTTCGCTCTGTGTTCCGGATGCACCGCGCCCAGTCGCCCACCACGCCGGCCCTCCAGGCCATCGACCTCCAGAACGTGCCGTTCTGGCGGCGGGCCGCGCCGGCGCTGCTCGCCGTCCTGCTGGTCGCGCTCGCCGACCTCCTCTCCGGCAAGGACCGGTACCTCGCACCGTTGATGACCGTGGTCCCGGCCGTCGCCGCGCTCACCCTCAAGCCCGGTGAGCTGCTCGCCGTCTGTGCGGTCGGGCTGCTCGCGGTCTTCGGCCTCAGCCACTACGACCAGGTCGACAACATCAACGACGCCCGCTTCCTTTACGGTGCGATGGTCAGCTATCTGGTGTTGACGCTCTTCTCGGCCTGGGTGGCCAGGGTCCGGATGCGGCGGGCGGCCGCCTTCGCGGCGGTCAGCTCGGTCGCCGAGGCCGCGCAGCGGGCCCTGCTGCGACTGCCCGGACCGGCCGTCGGGCCGCTGCGGCTCGCCGTGCGCTACGTGTCCGCCGCGGACGCCTCGCGGATCGGCGGGGACCTCTACTCGGTGCTGGAGACCCCGCACGGCACCCGGGTCGCGGTCGGGGACGTCCGGGGCAAGGGGCTGGCCGCCGTCCAGACCGCGGCCGTGGTGCTCGGGGCCTTCCGGGAGGCCGCGTACGACGAGGCCGGACTGCGGGGGGTCGCGGCCCGGATCGAGGCCAGCGTCGAACGGCACGTGCCGGACGGGGAGTTCACCACCGCGCTGTTCGCGGAGTTCCGTGCGCCCGGGCAGATGGAACTGCTGCAGTACGGGCACGTGGCGCCGATCCGGGTCGACCGGGACGGGCGGGTGCACGTGCTGGAGGCGCCCGACCCGTGGGTGCCGCTGGGCCTCGGGCGGCTGGCGACGGGGGAACCGGCCACCTGGGGGCAGCCGTTCGGGCCCGAGGACGTGCTGGTGCTCTGCACGGACGGGGTGATCGAGGCGCGGCACCGCAGGAGCGGGGCGTTCTATCCGCTGGCGGAGCGGGTCGGGCCGTTGGTGCAGGGGGCGGCGCGGTCGGCGGGGGAGTTGGAGGCGGCGGTGGGGCGGGTGTATGCGGATCTGCTGGCGCATACGGGTGGGGAGTTGCGGGACGATGCGTTGTTGTTGTTGATCACGCGGACGGATTGAGGGGGGCGCTGAGGGGGGCCGCTGCGCGGGGCTTCTGTGGGGGTGGGGGCTTTCGGGAGGGTGGGTGACGCCGGGGGCGGTTCCGGGGGTGGGTGCTCCGGGGGCTGGGTGATTTTCGGACTGCCGACCCTGTCGGTGCATGGTCGGTCGCCGTTGGCAGTCTGAAAATCACCCGTCACGCCCCTCTCCGCACCCACCCCCTCCACCGCCCCCTCCCGCAGCGCGTCCCTCTCGCCTGGGTGGGTGAGGGGGAGGGGGGAGGTGGGGGGTGGGTTGCTGGGGGAGGGGGGTGGGTGGGTGGGTTGCTGGGGCCGGGGTGACAGCTGGTGGTTGTCGTCGGGGGGTGGTGGTTGTTGGACCGGGGGGTGTCGGGGGCGGTGGGGTGGGGGGAGCCGAGTGGAGGGAGTACGGGGATGAAGGCGCTGGTGGCGACGGGTGAGGTGGCGGAGCCGGTGCGGTTCGCGGAGGTGGAGCAGCCGCGGCCGGGGCCGGGGGAGGTGCTGGTGAAGGTGGAGGCCTTCTCGGTGAACCGGGGCGAGACCTTTCAGCTGGAGGCGCCGAGGGACGGGTGGCGGCCGGGGAAGGATGTGGCCGGGCTGGTCGTGCAGGCCGCCGGGGACGGGTCGGGGCCGGGGGTGTGCCGGCGGGTGGTCGGGCATCCGCCGGCGGGCGGGTGGGCGGAGTACGTGTGCGTGCCGGTCTCCTCGCTCGCCGAGCTGCCGGACAGCCTGGACGCGGTGCGGGCCGCCACGCTGCCGTTGGCCGGTCTGACCGCACTGCGGCTGCTGCGCACGGTGGGATCGGTGGTCGGGCGGCGGGTGCTGCTGACCGGGGCGTCCGGCGGGGTCGGGCACTACGTCACCGAGCTGGCCGCCGCGGCCGGGGCCGAGCTGACCGTGGTCACCGCCTCGCCCGAGCGCGGCCGTCGGCTCGTCGAACTGGGCGCGGCCGAGGTGGTGCACGAGGTGGGGGCGGCGCGCGGCCCGTACGACGTGGTGCTGGAGTCCACCGGCGGCGCGAACCTGGCACTGGCGCTGGCCCGGCTGGCCCGCCGCGGCACCCTGGTCTGGTTCGGCCAGGCCTCCCGCACCCCCGCCGAGCTGGACTTCTTCGACTTCTTCCAGGGGCCCGAGTCGGCCACCCTGCGGCACTTCCACTACGCCGACTCGGACGTCCCGGACGGCGCGGACCTGGCCGTCCTGGTGCGGCTGGCCGCGGCCGGCCGGCTGACCCCGGAGATCGGCCGGGTCGAGCCCTGGGAGCGGACCGCGACCACCCTCACCGACCTGCGCGAGCGCCGGATCCGCGGCAAGGCCGTACTGACCGTCGCCTGACCGGGAAAGGAGCCATCCACCGTGTCCCCCCGACCAACTGCCCGCGTACGACCGGGCGACCGCCCCGCTGACCTCGCTGCCGGACTGGCCCGCCGCCGCCCGGCTCGCCTGACGCCGGGTCACGCCATCGGCGGGCGGACACGCGAAAGCCCCGGAGAGTGATCTCTCCGGGGCTTCACCGACTGTGGCCAGGGCCGGGGTCGAACCGGCGACCTTCCGCTTTTCAGGCCGCGTGAGGGGCGCCTACTACGCGGGAGCCGCTCGGCAAGGAGTGCCGGGGAGTACGACACAGTCCGATGCTGTACGCCGCTGTTGGCGTACGGGTTGGTGTACGCCAACCCGTACTAGCTTGAGCCTCATCACGGGAGCTGGCAGAACGCGACGGTCGCATCGTCGCCCGACTTGAAGCGCGGCCAGCGGAGTCCGTTCGGGTCCGTGGCCTCGACCTTCCGGACAGAGGAAATGAGCCCGTCCGCGCCAGCCTCCCGGAGCGTCGCGAAGGCGTCCGCCCACGATGCGACCTTGTACTCGGTGACGAGCCGTGAGACACCATCCGACACGACGGCCACCGCCCGGACGCTGGCCAGCGGCACCGCGCCCGAAAGCGCATGGTGTGCCGCTTCGCCCGTGGAAGCGGCCACCCAGTAGCCGTCCGGGGTGTTCCGGGTGAGCCGCTGCGCTTCGACCATTCGGCGCACGCTTTCGGCGTGCTCAGGCGTCCCGGTTGCGAAGCGTTCTGTCTCAGCGCGGAGTTCGGGCACCACGGTGTCCACCCGCAGGTCGGTAATCACCCGGTAGTCGTCAGCACGCTCGAAGACGATCGGCGAATCGGCGAGAACCAGGTAGTCGAAGCTGTCGGCCCCGGCCCGCACGACCGAGACCGTTGCCGACGGCGTGCCGGGGTTGCCTAGGTCGCACCCGGGGTGGAGCGCGGCGACCTCTTCGAGCGCCTGTGCCAGCCCGTCAGCCAGCGGCTGGCCGGGAGCTGCCAGCGCGGCCACCAGGTGGCCACCAAGCTGGGCGACGTACCACGGGACGCCATGCCGACAGCCAGTGTCGAGTCCGGCTGTGCTTAGACCGTCCAGGACCACGGCGAGCGTGGGTGTGGCCGCTACCCAGTCCTCGTTGGGGTTCGCGCCACCTGGAGCGGTGGCGATGGAGACGCGCATCTGTCAGGCCTCGTGTCGGTAGATCGGAGTGACCCTGCTGCTCTCCAGAACCTCCAGAGTCTGCGGGTCGTAACGGCATGAGATGAGCGTGGAGAAACGCTTCGTCCGCACCTCGCGGTAGAGCTCCGCCAGGTGGTTCTCCAGGTAGTGCACGACGCCGTTCGCGCCGATCGCGTGAATACCCGCGATGTAGAGGAAGGTGCCCTTGCCATCAAGGCGCGGGAGCCGAGCGAGGTAGCCAACGTCTCCGGCCGTGCCGTCGACGTCGAGGGGGGATCTGTACTCGGTCTCGGCGCGCAGATCTACCAGGTGCCAGGCCGTGTCCTTGCGGAAGCGCAGATTGTCGTCGCCCTCGAGTACCTGGGCGACGATCGGGGACAGTCGCGGCCCGCAGATGACGACGAGGTGCTCGCGGTTGAGGTTCACGATGCCGGATGGCGGGATGACCTCGTACTCGGAGTCGAGCTTGAGGCCGGCGAACAGCTTTCGCAGGTGCTCGTAGTTGTTCAGGTCTTCCCTGGTCACGACCTGGCTCGGGTTCTCGTCCAGGGCCTTCCCTGCCTCGTACTTACCGCCAACCGCCACGGTCATCGGTCCCAGGCCGAAGAACGCCCTTTCCGGCGGGGGGCCAGCCGACGCGAGCTGCCCGACACGCCCGCGGCTTACGCCGAGCAGAGTCGCGATCTCGGCCTGTGACATTCCCGATGCCGAAGCCTCTTCAATGGCCTCCCGGCGGACGCGGGACAGCTCTACCACCCGGTTCTGGTAGTCCGCCATCAGGGCAATCGCCGCCTTGGCCCGATCGATCGGGACAGCCACGTTGGCCACCCGCTCAAGCTCCTCGTTCATCGTGATCCCTTCGCTGCCTAGGGGGGCGAAGCAAGGATATCGCGAGGGGGACTTGACGCCTAGGCGGCGTCTGCCTACCTTGGGTATCAAGCACGACGGAAAGCCCCCCTAAGCAACTTGGGGAATGGCACCTCGCTGCTTTGACCTGCGCGAACGCGTGACTCTCTCGTGATGCTCCACCTGTCCACTCAGGAGGCTTCGCCATGCCCGCCATGCCCTGCACCACCGCCGTGAGTCGGACTGTGATCGGCCGTTCCTCCGCCCGCCATGTGGCGTCGCCGACCGGCGAGTCCCGCGGCATGTCGGCGGGCGCGTGGGTGATGGAGGTGACGGGCCTGGAGCGTCGGCGCCGGGCCGCAGTGCGGCGGATCGCCCAGCTGACGGGTACCCAGTGCCTGCGGTGGAGCGGGGAGATCAGCGACGAGGACTGGCAGTTGGTCCTCACGCTCGGCGCTCAGGCGCTGCTCGCGGCGGCCAAGGACGGGACGCCCCTGGGCCTTCCTTACTGGTGGGAGGGCACGGCTCGGGAGTTCGTCAAGGACGCCGCCGCACCGACGGTCTACCTCCCGGTCGACCACACCCCCGAGGAGCGGTTCGAAGCCGAGACAGGCGGGGCGCCGACCTCCCTGTCCGAGGTCGAGCCGACCGCACCGGCAGAGGTCAGCAGGAACGTACCGGGTCCGGTCCGGCGACCCGCCAGGCACAAGACTGCCGAGAAGTGGGACCCGTTCGGCAAGGGCCCTCGCCACACCCCGCGCACCAGGGCTACTGCCTCTCGGCCTGGCGGCCCGGTCCCGCGGAACTAGCCCAGCTCAACCCATCTACTGCCCTGCGCGGTGGCGGCTCCCGTGTCCTTGGCCGGAAGAGGAGCCGCCCCCGCCGGGCTCACCCACCGATTCGACGAGGTGACCCCATGAAACTGTACGTCGGAGCCCAACGGGTCTTGACGGCCCGCGAGCTCGTGGAACTCGCCTTCGGCTACGGCATCGACGCCGAGCTGTTCACCGGCACCGAGGACGAGAGCGCCGAGGACCGGATGGCCCGGCTCGACGTCGCGCGGGAGGTCCTGCGGGACCTGGACGGGCCGGCAGCGCGCTTCGCGTCCGGGTTGATGCGCACGGCCGAGCGCCGCCGGGTGCTGACCTGGAAGGCGGCCGCCTGATGAGCGCTCGCCGCATCCTGCTCCTCACCGGCACCCGCACCCCGCACCGGCCCAGCCGGCCGCTGGCCGCCCGGCTCGCCGACTACCACCCCGCCCCGGACGGCGCCCTCCCCGGCGCTGCCTGCACCGGAGCCGAAGGCGACCTGTTCTACCCGGAGCCCGACGAGGACGACGAGATCACCGAGGAGGTCGCCGCGGCGGCCTGGTGGGCCGAGCGGCGCGCCAAGATGATCTGCGCCGGATGCCCGGTCCGGCTGATGTGCCTCGCGCGGGCGCTGGAGCGCCACGAGAAGTACGGCATCTTCGGCGGGATGACCGCCGCCGAGCGGGACGCGCTCCACCAGCGTCGCCTGCGGACCGCCGCCCGTGCGCGCCGCGCCCTTGGCGGTGCCGCGTGACGACGGTGACCGCCCCGACGGGCGTTTCAACCCCGGCCGCCACCGCTTCAACCCCGCGGTGGGCCGCTTCAGCCACACGGGCGGCGGCCTCGGACCGGCTCATGCTGGGCATCGCGATCCTCGCCGCGGTCGGCGGCGCCGCCCTCGCCGTCATCGGCTTCAGCGGCTCCTACAACGCGGTGAAGAACCTCGGTTTCAACCACAACTTCGGGGACTTCAGCTACGCGTTCCCGATCGGCGTGGACGCCGGGATCGTGGCCCTGTATGCCATGGATCTGCACCTGATCCGCAAGGGCGCCCCGACACCGTGGCTGCGGCTGCTGGCCCACGGTTTCACCGCCGCGACGATCTACTTCAACGCCGCCTCCGCCGGGCCGCTGCTGAAGGACCCGACCGGCACCGCGATGCACGCCGTCATTCCGATCATGTTCGTCGCGGTCGTGGACGCCGGGCGACGCCTGGTCATCCGGATCACCCGCATCGAGGCTGGGCACCAGCACGACGGCGTGCCGCTGCACCGCTGGGTCCTCGCCCCCTGGCCGTCCTTCAGGATGTACCGGCGGATGCGCCTCTACCGCATCCCGTCCTACGCCCGCGCGGTCGAGCTGGAGCAGGAGCGGGTCGTCTACCGGGTGATGCTGGAGCGCGAGTACGGCAAGAAGCTGAAGGACGTGCCCTCTGACCTGCTGCTTCCTCTGACCATGGAGGAGTTCGGGCTGAGCGTGGACGAGGCCCTGGCGCAGCCGATCGAGGCCGAGGAGCGCGCCCGGCTGCGGGCCGAGCGTACGGCCGCTTTCGAGGCCGAGGTCACCGCCCGGTCCGAGGCCCGGACCGCTGACGCCCAGATCTCCAGCCTGCGCACGGCGGGCCGCATCGAGGCGGCCGGGTACGAGGTCGGTGCCGAGACCGCCGCCGCCAAGGCCCACGCGGAGGCCCGTACCGTCGCCGCCGGCCGCGAAGCCCTCGCGGCCGAGCGGTTCGACCAGGCGACGGAAGAACTGGCCGCCGCGGCTGCCGAGCAGGACGCCGCCGAGGCCCGTCGGCGTGCTGCTGAAACGGACCGCACTGCCGCTGAAACGGAGCAGGTCGCTGCTGAAACGCGGCGCCGTGCCGCTGAAACGGACCGTGAGGCGGCGGCCGTCGAGCGGGCCCGGGCCGAGGATGAGGAGGCCATCCAGGCCGCTCGCCTGAGCGTGGCTGAAACGGCCAAGGCTGCCGCTGAAACGGAGGAGGCCGCTGCTGAAGCGGGCCGCCGCGCGGCTGAAGCCGAGCGGGACTCGGCCGCTGCCAAGCTCGCCCAGGCGGACGCTGAGGAGGCCACCGATGCGGCCCGGCTGCGCGCTGCTGAAGCGCGCGCCCGTGCGGCTGAAACGGAGCTGCGCGCGGTTGAAGCGGAGGACGCGGCGAAGATGACGCCCGCCGCCCGTGCCACCCGCCGCGTCGCCCGCATGATCCTCGCTGCCGGTGTTCCCGCCGAGGCCGTCGATCTCCAGACCATCGCCGACGCGCTCGGGGTCTCCCTCGCCACCGCCTCCGGGCGCCGTGCCGAGGCCGCCGAGCTGATCGCCTCCGGCTACACCCCCCACACCCTCGCCGCCACCGCGTAGAACCGGGAGAACCCGCCATGAGCACCGACGACATCCCCGCCCCCGGGCCGGAGTTCGAGCCCACCCACGCCTGGCTGATCACCCTCCAGCGCCCGACCGGGAGCGGCTTCGCGGTCGCGACGCGCTCCGGCACCTCGACCTTCCCGCCCGGATTCCCCCGCCCGGACGCCTACGCCGGCATCCGGGAGTGGCTGGAGCGGCGCGAGCCCCAGCTCGGCGGCGCGGACGTCCTGTTTTTCTCCCTGGAGCCCTACCGGCTCTGACCCCTCAACTCCCGCTTTTCCCCGCCTGGTTCACGAAAAGGAGCACGACCGTGGCCGACCGTGACTCGGTCTACAACGACCCCGCCTACGACATCACGTCCGTCCCGTCCTGGAAGACGCCGCCGCTGCACGGCGCCTACGCCCCGAACGCCCGCCTGTCCGCCCGCGCCAAGGCCGGTATCGGCGCCGGCGCGATCGTGCTGGCCGCGGCCGGAATGGTCGCCTACTCGACCTACGCCTCGGCCCAGGCCGACGCTGACGTCCGCAAGGCTCAGATCGCTTTGGACGCCTCCAAGGTGGAGCTGGAGAAGCAGAAGCAGGCCGCCGACCTGGCGAAGGCGGCCGATCAGGAGACGCCCGCGCAGAAGGCCCGCCGGGAGGCGGTCCAGGCCTGCGTCGCCAAGGCCGGCAACACCTACAACGCCGTCGCGGACTGCGGCAAGGTCTTCCCCGCCGTGGACGGGCCCGGGATGGTCAACACCTCCCGCACCGTCGCCGACGGAGACACCGGCGACTCGACGCCGACCGTGGGCCTGGTCGTCCTCGGCGTCGCCGGGACCGCGGTGGCGGCCGGCTGGATGAAGCGAAAGTTCTCCCGCCCGTAACCGTGTGTGATCTCCCCCCACCCACCCCCCATCCGGAGAAGCGTCTTCCCCCTCCCGCTCAGAGGCGTGGGGGGAGCTGTTTCCGCTCGGGTGGGGGGTGAGTGGGAGATCGCAGAGAGTGAGGAATCGCGATGACCGCTCCCGCCGACTCCGGCATCCCGCTCCCCCCGCCGCACCCGCCCGCGCCGCCCGCCGTGGACCCCGCCCAGGCTTCTCCGGAGGGGGACATCACGGGGTCGGGCACCGCCGCCAGCACCCCGCCGGGCACGCTGCGGCAGATCCTCACCCCCGTGCGCCCGGCCCGAGCGGCCGAGCCGATCGGCACCACCACCGCCCTCGCCCAGACCCCCGCCGACCCGACCGGCCGGGCGTCGGCCGGCAGCAAGGACGGGACCGCCGGACCCGGTGCCGACGGCACCCGCGAGGGCGCGATGTCGGCACTGGTGCGGGCGCTGGCCGAACGGTGGCGCCGCACCGGCACCACGACCAGCATCAAGCGCCAGCACGACGTCAAGGAGACCCGCGTCTCCGGCAGGACGGCGACCATCACCAGCACCAACAAGTCGGACCGGCTCGCCAAGCACGAGAACAGCGGCCAGCACCGCACCCAGCGCGACGCCAAGACCGCCGACCTGAACAACAAGACCCACCAGCACCAACACCAGGGCCGCGACCAGCGCGACCACAAGAAGACCGACACCACCGACGCGAAGAACCACGCCAACCGCGACCACCGCACCAAGGCCGACACCGACGCCAAGACCGCCGACACCAAGACGGCGAAGGCCGACACCTCCGCCGCGTCGAAAACCAACCGCGACACCAAGTCCGCCGCCGACACCAAGACGGCCGACACCCGCTCCGACACCAAGGCCGCCAAGACGGACACCTCGGCCAAGACCAGCGGCGACGACAAGAACCACCGCGACACCCGCTCCACGAAGACCGAGGCCCCCAAGGACGCCGCCCCGGCCAAGGCCACCGACACCAGCGGCCCCAAGCCCCCGCCCGCGGCCGGCGGCACCGGCAAGGACGGGAAGACCCCGAAGACCCCCGGCCCGAAGCCCGCCGACGGCGGGACCGGCAAGCCGAAGCGCCCCGAGGGAGCCCCCGCTGCCGGGCCGGGCGCCGGGAGCGGCGGGAAGCCCGGCACGTCCGGACCGAAGCCGCCCGGGACGGCACCGAACGCGTCCGCCAAGGGGCTGGACAGCAAGTTCGCCGCCGCGAAGGCATTCGAGGACCAGGCCGGCGGCGCGAAGCCGGAGACGAAGCCCACCCAGCCCACCCGGCCCGCCGAGTCCGACGGGGCGGGCAGGGACGCCAAGCCCCCGGCCCCGGAGAAGACCCCGGCCCCGCCGGCGGCCGCACCTGAGGCCGCCGGGCAGGACACCGCCTCGCCGGTGGCGCTCACCAAGAACCCGCCCGGCACGGACAGCGCGCCCAAGCCCGAGTCCGCGCCCGAGAGGAAGAAGCCCATGCCCGATCCGAAGACCCCCGGGCCCGACAAGCCGAAGCCGCAGGGGATGGAGCCGGTCCACGCCTCGACCGCCGACCTGGCCAAGACCCCGGCCACCGACGCCACCGTGGGTGCTCCGGGCCCGGTGCCGGCTCCGCGCCGCCCGAGGACCCCGCCGGAGCCGTACGAGCCGAATGTTCCGCCGGGGATGCCCCCGCACGAGCGCTCGGGTACCCCGCCGATGGACATCGCGGTCGGCGCGAATGACGTCACGTTCACCCCGACCGGCGCGTACGACTACGGGGACCCGCGCACCATGAGCCGCGGCGAGGTCCGCACCCTGCGCGCCTTCGAGAACCGCCTCGCCGAGAAGCGGGACGTGCTGACCCGGGTCGCCGAGGACAGCAAGACCGCCCGCAAGTACGCCGAGCAGCACGCCGACCGCGCCCAGTACCTCGCCGAGCAGGCCAAGACCGTCAAGGGCGGTGACGCCCTGCTCCGGAAGCTGCACCGGCTCGCCGAGAGCGCCCGCGAGCTGAAGGGCCGGGCCAGCAGCGCCGAGCAGCTCGCGGCAAGCGGAGCCGAGGCCGTCACCGTGCTGGCCGCCAACGCCGAGACCCGCCACGGCCCGATCTACCAGGCCGTGGTCGACAGCCCGCTCACCACACCCGCCGAGCGCGGGTTCTACTCCGACCAGCAGGGAGGCTGACATGCCCTCCGATCTGACCTACCGCGAACTCAAGCGGGAAGTGAGGAAGTTGTCCCGCGACCTGCGGCGCGACACCGCCACGTTCAAGACCCTCGCCACCGCGCAGGACACCGCCGCCAAGGAGACCGGGCGGATCGCCGAGCAGATCGCCGCCCTCAAGGTCGACGCGGCCACGGTCGCCGAGACCCACGAAGTCGCCCGGATCATGCAGGGCCTGTCCAACGCGGCCATCGCCTACGCGACCTCGGCCGAGGAGGCCGGCCGTGCGGCGGCCGCCGCCGAGCAGCAGGCCCACACCGACCACGACGGCATCCAGCAGGCCGTCACCTCCTCCCGCGTCCCCATGGCCGACCGCACGTGGTACACCCAGGAGTAGACGAGATGACCACCCCTCACACCGCCCGCACCGCCCCGGCCCCCAACCCCGCCACGGAGCGGCGGTTCGCCGTCGCCCAGGTCGCCGCCCCGCTGCTGGCCGCCGGGATCACCCCGTTCCTGGACAGCCAGGCCGCCGGCACCCTCGCCACCTTCCTCGCCGCCCCCGTGCTGGTCGCCGGAGCCAACGCCGCCGGGCTGCTGTCCGACCGGCTGCTGGACGACGTCCCCGGCGGCGACATCCTGCGCGCCCACCGCCGCCCCTTCGCCCTGTCCGCGATCACCACCGCGACCGCCGCCGCCACCGCCACCGTGCAGGGCCTGCCCGGCATCGACGGCCTGCTCGCCGGATGGATGACCATGCCCTCCCTCGCCGGGCTCGTCTCCACCGCCTGGTGGGGCGCCGTCGGCCTGGCCGCGTTCTCCCTGCGACGCGTCCTCGGCTCCAGCAAGCCCCGGGCCAAGAACACCGCCGCCGCCCCGGCCGGGCCGGCCGAACCCGAACTGCCGCCGGCGGTCGCCAAGGTGCTCCAGCTGTGGCACGCACACATCAGCGGCGAGTACGGGGCCCACCCCGGCCAGCACCTCATCCTCACCGGCCACGGCCCCGAGGCCTGGGAGGGCGTCGTCCAGGCCGACCCCGGCCGCCCCGTCACCGTCACCCCCAGCACCGTCTCCGGCGTCTACCGCGTCCCCGCCGCCTGGGTGGCCATCACCGAAGGCCCCCACGACAGCTCCAAGCGCATCCACGTGCGCCTGACCGAGCCCGAGCAGCCGGACGGCCCCCACTACTCCGCCCTGGAAGCCCTCTGGCTCCAGCGGGTCGCCCGCAAGGGCGGGTGCATGCCCGGCACCCACCTCGAAGGCGTGGTCCCGGACCCGGCCACCGGCGGGGTCGCCGCGTGGGTCATGGCGGACGAGGACACCGACGCCCTCACCGTCCCGGACCTGTACACGATCGCCGGGGCGCTTCGCACGACCCCGCTGCTGGTCACGGTCGAGCGCACGTCCAACCCGCGCAAGGCGATCTTCCGGATGATGGACCGCTCCCCGCTGGAGGACGGCTGCCCCCTGCCCGGCCCCCAGGCCCTCGCGGCCAACGTTAACGGCTACATCCAGCTCGGCACCGGGGTCAGCGGCAAGCCCTCCCGTGTCCAGCTCTACGACCCCGAGGGCGGTGCCCGGCACGTGATCGTGGTGGGCGTCACCGGCTCCGGCAAGGGCGGAGTCCTCCAGATCATCGCGCTGTCCTACCACGTCAACAACGTGGCGATGATCTACGGCGACCCCAAGGGCAGCTCCAACCCGGACGTGGAGGACATGGCCGCCTACGCCGGCTGCGGACCGGAGGGGGCGATCGGAGCCCTGCGCGTCGCCTACGCGGTCTTCCGCCACCGGGTCGCCGAGAGCCAGGAGCTGCGGGCCAAGAACTTCGTGGCCACCCCGGAGCGGCCCTACGTCGTCACGATCCTGGACGAGATGGTCCAGCTCCTCGGCGACAAGTCCCCCTACCGGGCCGAAGCCGCCTGGATCATCTCCACCCTCGCCGCCCAGGGCCGGTCCATGGGCATGCCGGTGGTGCTGTGCGGGCAGATCATGAACCTCGACCAGATGGGCTCGGACACCAGCATCCGGGACAACGTCTTCCACGGCGGAGCGCTCGTCCTGCTCAGGAGCGACAGCGCCCAGGCAGGCCGCGTCGACCTCCCCCGCGCGTTCGACGGCATCGACCCCTCCCAGCTCCCCGCCTACTGGGAGAGCGACGACGAGAGCCTGATCTACGACCCGACCATCCCCGAGGACGACCCCCGCAGGACGTTCGGCGTCGGCTACGTCGTCGGCTCCGGCGGGCGCGCCGAAATGATGCGCGCCTGGATCCTCGAATCCGCCGCCGGCCTCTTCGACCCCGCCCACATCACCGCCCCCACGGACTTCCCCGGCTGGGACGACCGCGACGCCATCGCCGCCGTCCCCGTCGGCCCCGCCGCAGACCAGGCCGGCGACGGCGGCAGCCCGGGGTGGACGCCGTCCTTCACCGTGCCGTCCCTGGTCAAGGAGCCCACCGCCGAGGAGAAGATCGTGGCGGTCCTGGAGGAGCGCCGCGACCCGATCGGCGCCGAGGTCATGTACCTGCACCGCGACCAGATCACCGACATGACCGGCGTCAACCCCAAGACCGTCGAGAACACCCTCAGCCGACTCGCCAAGAAGGGCACCCTCGTCCGCCGGACCGCGAACTCCGGCGAGTACGGCCTCCCCTTGGCCGCCGCCGAGCAGGGCTGACGGCCTGTCCGACCGGCCGTGCCAGCCGGTCCCCGCCGTAGCAAGCGGCGGGGCCCGGACGGTGCGGGGGACGGACAAACCGCCCCACCACAGCACGAGACCCCGCACCAACCGCCTGATCTTGGCAGAGAGCCGGTTGCCGCGGGGCCGTGCATCCCATCAGAGACGGGACCAAGCATGCCCCAGTTCACCGACGGCACGCTCGCCGTTGCCGACGACTTCCACGACCGGCGGGACGCCTCGGACGGCTACTCCCGCTACGGCTCCTACCTCGCCCGCAAGGCCAGCCTGCTCCACGACGACGGACAGCCGCTCACCGCCGCCGAGTTCGCGCGCGCCGCCTGGCAGATCGCCACCAGCCCGATCATGTCCCCCGGCTACGTGCACATCCGCCCCGACCTGCACGGCATCACCGTCGTCTCCACCACCGGCGACACCCGCGACGTGGCCCTGCGCATCGACATCCCCCTGCGGCACGCCGCCCTTGCCCACCGCCCGGACCGGCGCCTGGGCGACTGGCAGCCCGACCCGTGGGGCACCGGCCGCGACCCCTACCGGAGCCTCTGGGAGCCCTACGGGCCCAACCCCGGCAAGACCTACCTCCTGACCACCGCCACCCTGCTCCTGCCCGTCCCCGACCACCTGCTCATCGAGCCCGGCACCGCCAAGCCCGGCTGGAGCATGACGATCGAAGCCAAGTCCGTCGTCAACGAGTTGGTCGTCTGGGCCAACGCCCACGCCCACCTGGTCACCGACCTGCTCGGCGAGGCGTCGTGACCGGGCCGGTCATCGGATCGCTGTGCAGCGGGTACGGCGGCCTGGACATGGCCGTCCAGTCCGTCCTGGGCGGAGAGTTGGCGTGGGTGGCCGACCCTGACCCCGGGGCGGCGGCGATCCTCGCCCACCACCACCCGCACACGCCCAACCTCGGCGACATCACCGCCGTGAACTGGGCCGAGGTCAGGCCGGTGGACGTGCTGACCGCCGGGTTCCCCTGCCAGTCCGTCAGCCTGGCCGGCAAGGGCGCCGGGATCGTCCCCGGCGCCACCACCGGCGGCGGGTCGGGGGTGGCAGCGTGAGCCGGACCCCGCCGCTCGGCGACAACCAGGGCCTGTGGCAGGCCGTCATCTCCGCCGCCGCCGGACGCTGCCAGTGCCGCGGCACCTGCGGCACCAACCACGAACGCGACGGCGGCCGCTGCAAGACCGCCCACGGCGGCCACGGCCGCCGACACGGCACCGGCCCCGTCCGACTCCTCGCCGCCCCCGCCGAACCGGCCGACCTGCTGCTGCCCGCACACAAGGCCGCCGCCCTGCCCAAGGCCCGGCTGGCCGCATGGTGCCCGACCTGCCACGACGCCACCCGCCGCACCGCCGCCAAGGCCGCGCAGGCCGCATACCCGGCCGCCGAGCCGGACTCCCTCTTCGACCTCTGACCCGCAGGGAGAATCCCGTGCCCATCCAGCCCGTGACCTGCCACGTCGCCGTCTGCGAGGTCTGCGGCACCGCCTACGGCTCCGCCCCCGTCTTCGAGTGCGCCGCCTACTTCACCACCCGCGAGGCCGCCGTCGAGGCCGTCCACGCCGACCCCGACTGGTTGGTCACCACCGACGGCCGCGTCATCTGCCTCGACACCGACGACCCGGACCACCAGGCCGCCCTCGACACCCTGATGCCGCCCGCCCCGGCCGCCGTCTGCGACGACCAGCTCCCCCTCCTCGACCTCTGACCCTTCGCGGGCCCCGGGGCCCGCGCTCTCGGGCCCCGGGGCCTGCCCTGCCCGAGAGGACCCCGCATGACCGGTAGGCCGTCCCCGGACCTGCTCCGCGCCGCGTTGGCCGCCGCCGCCCGCGGCTGGCACGTCTTCCCGCTCGCCCCGAACGCCAAGCCCCCCGCCCTCCACGGCGAGGAGGACTGCCCGCGCACCGGCCCCTGCACCGCCGGGCACCTCGGCTGGGAGCGCCGGGCCACCACCGACCCCGACGTCATCCGCCGTGCCTGGACCCACGGCCGCTACAACGTCGGCATCGCCTGCGGCCCCTCCAGCCTGGTGGTCGTCGACCTCGACCCTCCCAAGCACCCCGGTGACCTCCCCCCGAAGCGGTGGGCCGGGCGGGGCATCACCGACGGCCACGACACCTTCGCCGCCCTGTGCGAGGAGCACGACGCCTACGGCCACTACGACACGTACACCGTGCGCACCGGCCGCGGCGGCACCCACCTGTACTTCACCGCCCCGCCCGGGCTCCTCCTGCGCAACACCTGCGGCGACAAGGGGCAGGGCCTGGGCTGGCGCGTCGACACCCGCGCCCACGGCGGCTACGTCGTCGCCGCCGGCAGCACCGTCGCCGGACGCCCCTACAACCTCGCCCTCGGCGTACCGCCGATGCCCTTGCCCGCCTGGCTCGCCACCCTGCTCACCCCCAAGGCCCCGCCCGTCGCCCAGCTCGACACGGCCGCGGTGCGGGCGAGGATCGGGCGCCTCCAGGCCTACGTGCGGGCCGCCGTGCGCGGCGAGAGCGAGAAGGTCGCCACCGCCGGAGAGGGCACCCGGAACCACACCCTCTTCGCCAGCAGCGCCGCGCTCGGCCGCCTGGTCGCCGCCGGCACCCTGCCCGAACAGGACGCCGCAGACGCCCTGCTCGACGCCGGGAGCAAGGCCGGACTGGGTGAGGCGGAGTGCCGCCGCACCATCGCCAAGGGCCTGGCCCGCGGCGCGAGCGGCGTCGGGCGGGCCGCATGAGCAACCGTCACCCCTCGCCCCGTCAGGATCAGCGCTTCTCCGGCAGGGGGCGGCACAGGCAGGGGGCCGAGTGACCGCCCCAGCCCTGATGACCGCCGAACCCCGCCAGGCCGCGGCGAAGAACCCGTTCTACGACGACGTCGACGGCGTGGATCGGCCCGCCCGTCCCGGGCCGGTCCCGGACATGGCCGTCTTCCAGGGCCTGGCCGGGCACACCGTCCGGGCTCTGGACCCGACCACGGAAGCCGACCCGGTCGGCGTGCTGGTCAACCTGCTCTCCGGCGCGGGGGCGCTGCTCGGCCCCAGCGGTGCCGGGCGGGCCGACTGCTGCCCGCACCTGCGCATCGGCAACGACCGCCACCCCGCGCTGATCTGGGGCCTGACGATCGGTGCGACCGCCGCCGGCCGCAAGGGCGCCGCCACCAACACCGCCCGCCTCGTCCTGTCCGCAGCCGCCCCCGGCTTCGTCAAGGACTGCTGCCTGTCCGGGCTGTCCTCCGGCGAGGGCCTGATCGAGGCGGTGCGCGACGGCGACCCGACAAAGAAGGACGACCCCGGCCACATCGACAAGCGCCGCTGGATCGTGGAGTCCGAGTACGGCATCACGATGGCCCGCGCCCGCCGCGAGGGCTCCTCGCTCGGCGGCGTCCTGCGCCAGGCCTGGAACGGCGAAGACCTCGGCGTCATGAACCGCGAAGCGCTCAAGGCCACCGCCCCGCACATCGCGATCATCGGCCACATCAGCCCCCGCGAACTGCGCGCCAAGATGCAGGACTCCGAGATGGCCGGCGGCACCTACAACCGTTACCTGCCGGTCTTCGTCCACCGCAACCTGATCCTCGCCGAGTCCCGGGGCGCCGACCCGGAGCTTGTGGACAGCCTCGCCGCGTCCTGGCGTGCCGCCCTCGCGGACGCCCAGCAGGCCGGAGAGGTCACCCTCGCCGAACCCGCCCGCAAGCTCTGGCGCGACGACATCTACCCGGCCCTGTGCGGGGACGAGGACGGAGACGGCCCGCTCGCGGAGTTCACCGCCCGCGCCGCCCCCTACACCCTGCGCCTGGCCATGGTCTACGCCCTCCTCGACCGCCGCCGCGAGATCGAAGAGGACCACCTGCGGGCCGCCCA
Organism: Kitasatospora sp. NPDC089797; assembly: GCF_040684795.1. Classification (NCBI taxonomy): domain Bacteria; kingdom Bacillati; phylum Actinomycetota; class Actinomycetes; order Kitasatosporales; family Streptomycetaceae; genus Kitasatospora; species Kitasatospora sp. NPDC089797. Next base: position 27,656 of record NZ_JBFBGS010000030.1, read on the forward strand.
CGCCCTCGTCAACTACTCCCGGGCCTCCGCCGCCCACGTCCTGGGCCTGGCCGCGAACACCACCGGCGACCCCAAGCTCGACAAGCTCGCCGCCGCCGTCCAAGCGGTCGGCCCCCGCGGCCTCACCGGCGACGAGGTCTACCGCCTCTTCAAGAAGACCGGCAAGGACGAACGAGACCGCCTGGTCGCCGCCCTCCTCCAGATCGACGGCTTCGGCAGCGCCCAGGTCCCCGGCGCAGGCCGCCACGCCACCGTCCTGCTCTACGCCCCGCCCGCCACCTGAGGGGTGGAAAGGGTGGAAAGGGGTGCTAAGCCCTCCCACCTGCGAAAACGCCAGGTACGGAGGGGGTGGAAAGGGGGTGGAAAGGGGGGTGGAAAGCCCCCCACCCCTCCCGCCCAGGCCGGACGCCCGACCCTTTCCACCCCCTTTCCACCCCCCTTTCCACCCCCACCCCCAAGCACAAAAGCCCAGGTCACCGGGCTTAGCACCCCTTTCCACCCTTTCCACCCCCCGCCCGGCACCAGGAAGGACCACCTTGGCCACCGTCGTCCCGACCGCCATGACGGTCCCTGAGGTCATGGCCGCGCTCAAGGTCGGCCGGAGCACGGTCTACGACCTCATCCGCTCGAAGGCGCTTCCGAGCTTCACCGTCGGCAACCGCCGACGCTTCGACGCCGCAGACGTCGCGGCTTTCATGCGCACGCGAATTGAGGAGAACAACTGATGGCCAAGCGCGCCAACGGCGAAGGCAGCATCTCCCGTCGCAAGGACGGGCTGTACCACGGTCGGGTCTACGTGACCACGACCTCTGGCATCACCAAGCGAATCTCCGTCTACGGCAAGACTCGTGAGGAGGTCTTGGAGAAGATCACTGCGCTCAAGGCCCAGGACAACCAGGGCATCCCGACGCCGGACACGAACGTGAGGGTGGCCGAGTACCTGACGTACTGGCTGGCTGCGGTCGTGAAGGTGAACCGCCGGCCGAAGACCTATCAGGGGTACGAGAGTGTGGTCCGGGTGCACTTGGCGCCCGGGCTGGGCACCAAGAAGCTCCGGACCCTCCGGGCCGCCGACGTTCGGAAGTGGCTGGTCGGCGTCACCGCCGCCTGCCAGTGCTGCAAGAACGGGTGGGACGCGGCCCGGCCGAAGCCGGAGTGCTGCGCGGCGGGGGAGTGCTGCGAGGCCAAGCTGTCGCGCCGCATGGTCCAGTCGATCCACGCCGTCCTGCGGAATGCCCTGGAGAACGCCGTCCGGGAGGAACTGATCCTGCGGAACGTCGCCAAGCTGGTGCAGGTGCCCACACCCGACTACGGCACCGGGAAGGGACTCACAGTCCCGCAGGCCCGACTCCTCCTCAAGTCGGCCAGCACGGACCGCCTGCACGCCCTATACGTCCTCGCCCTCGCCCTGGGACTGCGGCGCGGTGAGCTGCTGGGCCTGCACTGGGGGGCGGTCGACCTGGAGCGCGGGACGCTTATCGTCTCCAGCAACCTCCAGCGGGTGGACGGCGCCCTCCGGCTCGGCCCGACCAAGACGGCCTCCTCCCTCCGGACGCTGCCGCTCCCGCCGGTCGTCCTGGAGGCTCTGCGTGCCCACCAGGAGCGGCAGGCCCAGGAGCGGGTGGCGGCTAGCGAGCGGTGGAAGGACACAGGGCTGGTGTTCACCAGCCGGGTCGGGACGCCGATCGAGCCGGACAACCTCCGCCGGAGCTGGTACCCGCTCCGGGATCGGCTCGGGCTCTCGCTCCGGTTCCACGACCTCCGGCACACCTGCGTGACCCTGCTGCTGGATCTGGGGGTCCCGCCGCACATCGTCCGGCAGATCGCCGGGCACAGCGACATCGGGGTGACCATGAAGGTCTACGCTCATGCGTCCCTGGACGAGCAGCGGAAGGCCCTCGGGTCGCTCAGTGACAAGCTCGCCTGAGCCGTTGGCGTAGCGGTTGGTGTAGGTGGCAACGCAAAAGGCCCCGGAGATGATCTCTCCGGGGCCTTTTTGCCTTTTCAGGCGCCTGTGGCCAGGGCCGGGGTCGAACCGGCGACCTTCCGCTTTTCAGGCGGACGCTCGTACCAACTGAGCTACCTGGCCGTACTGCACCGCCTCTTGCGAGACGAGCGATCCCGACGGGACTTGAACCCGCGACCTCCACCTTGACAGGGTGGCGAGCTAACCAACTGCTCCACGGGACCTGGTAGTGGCGAACCACTGAAGGTCTTGTCGCACTGCACTTTACTACGGTACTGCGTGCCCCCAACGGGATTCGAACCCGTGCTACCGCCTTGAAAGGGCGGCGTCCTGGGCCACTAGACGATGAGGGCTTGTGGTCCGTTCGGCTGTTTCCAGCGTTCCCGGGGACGTCGAGAAGCATATGGGATGCGGGGCCGATCGCCAAAACGGGTTTGGGCCGGGTGGGGCGGGAGGGTCAGGACCAGCCGAGCTCGTCGAGCTCGTGGTCGTCGAAGCCGAAGTGGTGGGCGACCTCGTGGATGACGGTGGTGCGGACCTCCTCGACCACCTGTTCGCGGGTCTCGCAGTGCCGCAGGGTGGGGCCGCGGTAGATCAGGATGCGGTCGGGCAGGACGCCCGCGTACCACTCGCCGCGTTCGGTGAGCGGGGTGCCCTCGTAGAGGCCGAGGAGCTCCGGGTCGCTCGGGTCGGGTTCGTCCTCGACGAAGATCGCGACGTTGTCCATCATGGCGGCGAGCTGCGGGGGGATCTGGTCCAGCGCGTCACTGACCAACGTCTCGAACTCTTCCCGGGTCATCTCCACCGGATCATTGTCGGGTCTGGGATGACGGTGTGCCAGGCGGTGGACGCCGGTGTTTGATGGGCCTATGACGACCTCGGAGGACGCGTTGGACGACACCGCGACGGGGCCTGCGGCGGTGACCGGGCGTCCGCCGGTGCTGCGCGGGCAGGGGCCCGTGGTGGCGGTGATCGCGCTGGGCGGGGCGGTCGGGGCGGTGGCGCGGTACGCGGCCGGGCTCGGCTGGGCGACCGGGCCGTCGGCCTTCCCGTGGACGACGCTGCTGGTCAACGTGGTCGGCTGCGCGGTGATCGGGGCGTTCCTGGTGGTGGTCACCGAGGGGCGTCCGGCGCATCCGCTGCTGCGGCCGTTCTTCGGGACCGGGGTGCTGGGCGGGTTCACCACCTTCTCGACGTACGCGGTGGACGTCCGCCGGCTGCTGGAGGCCGGGCGGCCCGGGCCCGGGCTGGCGTACCTGGGGCTGACCCTGCTGGGGGCGCTCGGCGCGGTCTGGGCGGCGGCGGCGCTGACCCGCCGGGTGATCCACCGGGGCGGTGCCCGGTGAGCCGGCTGAGCGGGCCGGCGCTGCGGCTGACCGTCCTGGTGGGGGAGAGCGACACCTGGCACCACCGGCCGCTGTACAGCGAGGTGGTGCACCGGGCGCGGGCGGCCGGGCTGGCCGGGGCGAGCGTGTTCCGGGGGATCGAGGGGTTCGGCGCCTCCTCGCTGGTGCACACCGCGCGGCTGCTGTCGCTGAGCGAGGACCTGCCGGTGGCGGTGGTGATCGTGGACGAGGAGGAGCGGGTGCGGGGGTTCCTGCCGCAGCTGGAGGAACTGGTCGCGGAGGGGCTGGTGCTGCTGGACCGCTGCGAGGTGGTCCGGTACGCGGGCCGGGACGGCGGCGCCGGGGGACGGCGCGCGGACGGGGGCACGGAGTGAACTGGCTGCTGGTGGTGGCGGGGGCGGTGGTCGGCGCGCCGCTGCGCTACCTGACCGACCGGGCGGTGCAGTCCCGGCACGACTCGGTGTTCCCGTGGGGCACCTTCACGGTGAACGTGGTCGGCTGCCTGGTGCTGGGGCTGCTGACCGGGGCGGTGGCGGCCGGGGCGGCCTCCTCGCACGTCCAGCTGCTGGTGGGGACGGGCTTCTGCGGGGCGCTGACCACCTACTCGACCTTCTCGTACGAGACGCTGCGGCTGGCCGAGTCCGGGGCGGGGCGGTACGCGCTGGCGAACGTGGCGGGGAGCCTGGCGGCCGGGCTGGTCGCGGTGTACGCGGGGGCGGAGCTGGCCTCGGTGCTCTGGGGCTGAGCGGGCCCGGCCGCTGCGGGTTCGGCGGGAACGTTTCGCCGACCGCGAACTGCGCCGTCGACCCGTGTCCCGCCGCGCCCGGCGCGCGTTGGGCACCGAAAGCGGCCGCGCACCAGGGGGCGGCCCGGGTGGGGCGGTGGAGAGGGAGCTCGGTGGCTTCGGTGCGTTCGGGAGCGGTGGTACGGGCGGCGGCGGTGCTGGCGGTGGCCGGGCTGGGGCTGACCGGGTGCATGTCGGTCGGTCCGGCGGCGGAGGAGAAGCACGGCGGGGTCGCGCCGGTCGGGCAGGCCGGTCCGGCGGGCCGGCCCGGGGCGACGGGCGGCCCTTCGGCGCAGCCGGGTGCCGGGCACCCCGGGGGTGCGTCGGGGCGCGCGGAGCACCAGGGGGGCTTGCAGGCCGAGAACGCGCCGGCCGGGGCCACGACCGCCGCACCGGGTGCGCCGGCCCCCGGCACGGACGCCGTGCTGGCCGGGGTGGTCCCGGTGCCGGGGGCGGCCGCCCCCGAGGGGGTGCCGGGCGGCAGCGGTGCGTCCGGGGGCGCGAACAGCAGTCCCGCACCCCACCCCGGGGCCTCGGCCGGCGGTGCGGCCGGCACCGGCGGCACCGGCGAGGGCCGCTCCGGCGGCGGTTCGGCCGGGACCCCGTCGGCCACCCCCAGCAGCCGCCCGTCCGGCTCCCCGGAGCCCGAGCACGGCTCGCCCGCCGCGACCGTCCCGCCGGGCCCGGAGCCCTCCTCCGGCAGCTCCGGTTCCTCGGCCCCGAGCCCGCACGCAGGTACGCATTAGGGGGCTGGCCAGGGCATTTGCCTCCGATCCCGAGGTTCGTCTATGGTGGTAGATCGTTCGTTTGATTCATTTGATTGGCGCCCTATTCCCCGGCGCCCTTGGCGCGTTCCGGCGATCCGTGGCTGACCGCATAGAGGCGGTTGTGAAACAGAACCCCGGACTTTGGCGCGTGCCACTTCCGGAAGGTTTTGCATGTCTCTCGTTGACGACGCCCGCTTCGCCATGCCCGCGAACGAGGCCGCCGCCGATGTCACCGACCCGACCGACACCGCCGAACTGGCCGTCGAGGCCGCGGAGATCGCCGCCGAGACCGTCGAGGTCGAGGCCACCGAGGAGCCGGCGGAGGCCGCCGAGCCCACCATCACCTTCGGCGACCTGGGCCTGCACGACGACGTCGTGCGCGCCCTCGCCAAGCGCGGTGTCACCACCCCGTTCCCGATCCAGGCCGCGACCATCCCGGACGCCCTGGCCGGCAAGGACGTGCTGGGCCGCGGCCGCACCGGCTCCGGCAAGACCCTCAGCTTCGGCCTGCCGCTGCTGACCCGCCTGGCCGACGGCGAGCGCACCCGGCCGAAGCACCCGCGCGGCCTGATCCTGGTCCCGACCCGTGAGCTGGCCATGCAGGTGGCCGACGCCCTGGAGCCCTTCGGCTCGGTGCTCGGCCTGCGCCTCAAGGTCGTCTGCGGCGGCACCTCGATGTCGAACCAGATCTACGCGCTGGAGCGCGGCGTCGACGTCCTCGTCGCCACCCCCGGCCGTCTGCGCGACCTGCTGAACCGCGGCTCCGCCAAGCTGGACGACGTCAAGACCGTCGTCCTCGACGAGGCCGACCAGATGGCCGACATGGGCTTCCTGCCCGAGGTCACCGAGATCCTCGACCAGGTGCCGGCCGGCGGCCAGCGCCTGCTGTTCTCCGCCACCCTGGAGAACGAGATCGACACCCTGGTCAAGCGCTACCTGAAGAACCCGGTCACCCACGAGGTCGACCCGTCGGCCGGCGCGGTCACCACCATGACCCACCACATCCTCGTGGTGAAGCCCAAGGACAAGGCGCCGATCACCAACGCGATCGCCGCCCGCAAGGGCCGCACGATCATCTTCGTCCGCACCCAGATGGGCGCCGACCGCGTCGCCGAGCAGCTCATCGAGGCCGGTGTGAAGGCCGACGCGCTGCACGGCGGCATGACCCAGGGCGCCCGCACCCGCGTCCTCGGCGACTTCAAGGACGGCTACGTCAACGTCGTCGTCGCCACCGACGTCGCCGCCCGCGGCATCCACGTCGACGGCATCGACCTGGTCCTCAACGTGGACCCGGCCGGCGACCACAAGGACTACCTGCACCGCTCCGGCCGCACCGCCCGGGCCGGCCGCTCCGGCGCCGTCGTCACCCTGGTGCTGCCGCACCAGCGCCGCGGTGTCTTCCGCCTGATGGAGGACGCGGGCGTCGACGCCAGCCGCCACATCCTGGACCACGCCTTCGACGCCGAGGTCGCCCGGATCACCGGCGCCCGCTCGCTGACCGAGGTCCAGGCCGAGAGCGCCGCCAACATCGCCGGTGCCGCCGAGCGCGAGCTCGCCGACATGACCCGCCAGCTGGAGCGCGCGCAGCGCCGCGCCACCGAGCTGCGCGAGGAGGCCGACCGCCTCTCCGCCCGTGCGGCGCGCGAGCGGGCCGAGCTGGGCATCGAGGACGAGGAGCCGGCCGCCGAGGCCGCCGAGGGCGAGGCCGCCCAGGCCGAGACCGCGGTCGAGGCCCCGGCCGCCGCGCCGCAGTCGGAGGAGCGCGTTCCGGCGTACCGCGAGGCGCGCAGCGAGCGTCCGGCCTTCAGCCGTGACCGTGACGGCGGCCGGGACCGTGACGACCGCCGTTCCGGTGGCTTCGGTGGCGGGCGCGACCGTGACGACCGCCGTTCCGGTGGCTTCGGTGGCGGCCGTGACCGCGATGACCGTCGTTCCGGTGGTTTCAACCGTGACGACCGTGGTGGCGAGCGCGGTGGCTTCAACCGTGACCGCGGCGGCTTCGGTGGCGGCCGTGACCGCGATGACCGTCGTTCCGGTGGTTTCAACCGTGACGACCGCGGTGGCGAGCGCGGCGGTTTCAACCGTGACCGCGGCGGCTTCGGTGGCGGCCGTGACCGTGACGACCGTCGTTCCGGTGGTTTCAACCGTGACGACCGCGGTGGCGAGCGCGGCGGTTTCAACCGTGACCGCGACGACCGCGGCGGCCGCTCCTTCGGCGACCGTCCGGCCCGCTCCTTCGGCGACCGTCCGTCCTTCGGCCGGGACCGCGACGAGCGCGGCGGCAGCAGCCGTCCGTTCGCGCGCCGCGACGACCACCGCTCCGGCGGCCGTCCGCAGTCCGACCGCGGTGGCTTCAACCGTGACCGCGGCGGCTTCGACCGCGACCGCGGCGGCTTCAACGGCGGCGGCCGCGACGACCGCAAGCCGCGCTGGAAGAACTGACGTCGTGAGGCCGGCGGGTGACCGCCGGCCGGCCGACTGAACGACAGCACGCGAAGGGCCCGCTCCGTCTCCGGAGCGGGCCCTTCGCGTTCCCCCGATACCCCCCTGACACCCCGGCACCACGCTCCCCCCGGGGTGTTGTTCTGGGAGTGAGAATAACCTGTGGCGGGCGATCGGGGTAGTCCCGTAGCGTCACGGACATGAGCAGCAGACTGCACGACGTGGCACGGGTGAACGAGGAGATCGCCGAGCGGGGGAGCTACCGGACGGACGGTGGCGAACTCGTGCAGGTGGGGGTGGAGTTGGCGGCGGCGCGGGCCGGCACGGTGTCGTACGCGCCGGCGGACCTGGACGCGCTGCTGGCCGCCGGGGCGCCGGGGGCGCCGACCGGGCGGATCGAGGTGACGGCCGAGGGGAGCGTGGAGGCCGCCGGGCGGCTGGTCGCGGCCGGGGCCGGGCCGGTCGGGGTGCTCAACTTCGCCTCCGCGCGCAACCCCGGCGGCGGCTATCTGCGCGGTGCCCGGGCCCAGGAGGAGGACCTGTGCCGCAGCGCCCTGCTGTACAGCTGCCTGGTCGAGGCGCCGGACTACTACGAGGCGCACCGGGCCTCGACGGACCTCCGGTACAGCCACCGGGTGATCGTCTCGCCGGGCGTCCCGGTGATCCGGGGCGGGGGCGGGGCCCTGCTCGCCCGGCCGTACCCGGTCACCTTCCTGACCTCGCCCGCGCCCAACGCCGGTCAGCTGGAACGGCGTTCGGCCGGTACGGACGTCCGGGGCGTGCTCGCCGAGCGGGCCCTGCGGGTGCTCGCCGCGGCGGCCCGGCACGAGGTGCGGGCCCTGGTGCTCGGCGCCTGGGGCTGCGGGGTGTTCCGCAACGACCCGGCCCAGGTCGCCGAGGCCTTCGAGGGTGCGCTGGCCCGCTACGGGAGCGCGTTCGAGCAGGTGGTGTTCGCGGTCTGGGACCGCCAGCCGGTCTCGGCGAACCGGGCCGCCTTCGAGGCGCGGTTCGGCCCGGCGGTGCGGTACTGAGACCGGCCGTCCGGTGCGGTACTGAGACCGGCCGTCCGGTGTTTGCGGGGACCGGTCGTTCAGCGCTTGCGGGCGGCCAGCGCGGTCGCCGCGGTGGAGGCCGCGGCCACCACGCCGGTGACCGCGAAGACGGACGGCCAGGCGCCGATCCGCTTCGCCAGCGGGTGCGAGCCGCCGAAGGCCGCCACGTACAGGCCGGTCAGCGCGGCCGCCGTGGCCGTGCCCGAGCTGCGGCGCCACTGCACGGCCGCTCCGGCGCCAGCCAGCGCCAGCACCGCGCCGCCCAGTTCGCGCCGCTCGGTCCAGCGCGCGACGCCGTAACCGCCGACCAGACCGCTCGCCGCGGTCAGCGCGGCGGGCGCGGCGGCCGCGAGCGCGTTCGGGACCTTCGCCATCGTCGACTCCACTCGTAGGGGTTCGCGTTCCGGCTTCCGACCCTAACCCGGCGAACGGCCCGGCCCGCCGGGGGCCCGGGCCCGGCGTCGCCTTCGCCGCGGCGGCCGGTTGTCGGTCCCGGATGGCAGACTCCGAGCGTGACTGACGACGCGCGCGCCGCGACCACGGCGATCACCGACGGCCGCTACCGGATCCGCAACGTCGGCAGCGGCCTGTTGCTGGAGGTCGCCGAGGCCTCCCGCCGCAGCGGCGCCCGGATCCGGCTGGGCACGGACGACGGCTCCGACGCCCAGCTCTGGCAGCTCTCCGCCGTGCACCCGGGCGGCGCCCTCTTCCACATCGAGAACGCGGGCAGCGGCAAGCGCCTGGACGTCACGGGCGCCTCCCCGGAGGACGGCGTCCCGATCCAGCAGTGGTCGGCCAACGCCTTCGGCGCCCAGGAGTGGCTCCTGGAGGCCCATGTCGACGCCCCGGGCACCTACACCGTCACCAGCTTCATCAGCGGCAAGCCGCTGACCGCCCCGGAGACCCCGGACACCCCGGACACCCCGGTCCACCAGTGGGAGGACGTCGACGCGCCCACCCAGTGGTGGCGCTTCGAGCCGCAGCGGTAGCGGCAGCGGCAACGCCGGCGGTCGGCCCCGGCCGGCCCCGGCCGGGGCCGACCGGGGCCGGGGCCGGACGGCGGTCAGGCCGAGAGGTTGGCGCGGAGGGCGGCGAGTTCGGGGTCGGTGACGCCGTGGGAGCGCAGGTAGCCGGGGATGTCGCCGTGGTGGGCGCGGATCCAGGCGAGGGAGGAAGCGATGAGGGCCGCGTCGATCGGGCGGGAGACGCGCTCGGTGCCGGTCTCGTCGACGTAGGGGGTCGGGCCGTCGTCCAGGCCGAGACCGGTGTTGGAGCGCAGGAAGTCGGCGGTGAGGTCGGCGTCCGAGGCACCGAGCAGGGACTGCAGCACGGCGACGGTGAGGCCGGTGCGGTCCTTGCCGACCGCGCAGTGCACGACCACCGGCAGGGCCTCCGGGGCGGCGAGCCTGCGGACGACCGCGGCGAGCGAGGGGCCGGCGTACTCGGGCATGAAGGTGTAGAGGTCCGCCTGGTCCTCGGGCCAGGGCCGGTCGAGGTCGTCGCGGTCGGCGGGCAGGGTCGGCAGGTGGAGGGACTCGTGGTCGAGGCCGTGCCGCTGGTCCGGCCAGACGTCCAGCTCCTCCCGGCTGCGCAGGTCGATCACCGTCCGCAGGCCGAGGTCCTTGAGCTTGCGGGCGCCCTCCTCGGTGAGCGTGTGGAGGGAGCCGGAGCGGTAGAGCACGCCCCGGCGCAGCGCGCCGATCCCGCCCGCGTCACGGAAGTTGCGCACGCCGGGGATCTCGATGAAGGCATCGGTCATGGCCCCACCGTACGGGCGCGGACGGGAACGGGGGAAGGAAACCGGAGGGGGCGGTTCGTTGAAGGGATCGCCGGGCCGGCCGGGGCTCGACCGCCGGGCCGGCCGGGGCTCAGCGGCCGCCGGAGACCTCCAGGAAGGCGCCGGTGGTGTACGAGGCGGCCGGGGAGAGCAGGAACAGGATCGCCTCGGCGACCTCCTCGGGCTCCCCGCCGCGGCGCATCGGCAGCTGGGGCGCGACCCGGTCGACCCGGCCGGGCTCGCCGCCGAGCGCGTGGATGCCGGTGTGGATCAGGCCCGGGCGCACGCAGTTGACCCGGATGCCCTCGGCGGCGACCTCCAGGGAGAGCCCGCGGGTCATCGAGTCCAGCGCGCCCTTGGCGGCCGCGTAGTCGACGTACTCGTTCGGCGAGCCGATCCGGGAGGCGGCCGAGCCGACGTTGACGATGGCGCCGCCGCGGCCGCCGTGCCGGGTGGACATCCGGCGGACGGCCTGGGCGGCGCACAGGAACGGGCCGGTGATGTTGGCGGCCCAGATCCGGGTCAGCCGGTCCTCGTCGAGGTCCTCCAGCCGGCACTGCCGCTCCAGCGTGCCCGCGTTGTTCACCAGGCCGGTGAGCGGCCCGAGTTCGGCGTCCACGGTGGCGAACAGCCGCTCCACCTCGGCGCTGCGGCTGACGTCGGCCCGGACGGCGATCGCGGTGCCGCCGTCGGCCCGGACGGCGTCCACGACGGCCGTGGCCGAGGCTTCGTCCGTGCGGTAGTTGACGCAGACCCGGTGGCCCCGGCGGGCGGCCAGCAGGGCGGTGGCGGCGCCGATGCCGCGGCCGGCGCCGGTGATCAGGAGGACGTCGTCGGTGGTGGTGGTCGACATGGCCGGTACGCTACCCGGCCCGCCGCCGCGCCACTCCGTCCCGCCGGCCGCCGTGTCGCCGGGCCCGCGGCCGCGCCCCACCCGGCCCGTTGCCGTGGCGCCGGGCTACCCCGCCCGCCGCCGCGCCGCGGCGGACTCCCGCAGGGCGGCGATCTTCGGGGCGCGGCTCTTCGGCGAGTCGAGGCTGAAGCCGCGGGCGTCGCCGAGCTCGTCCCGGACGAACGCCTCGGTGCGGGCCACCGCGGCGCGCAGCGCGTCGTCCGGCGGGACGAACGACTGGTGGACGATCTCGCCGCGCTCGGTGTCGTACTCCCACAGGCCGACGATCCGGCCGCGGTCCAGCACCAGGTGGGTCTGCGGGTCGGCCTCGGCGCCGAAGGTGCGCCCGGCCCGGCCGGCGGGCAGCGGGCGGGCGGCATCGGCCGGGTCGAGCAGCCGGGGCAGCTCGCGGTGCAGCAGGTGGATGCCGTCGATGCCGGCCAGCAGGGTGTAGTGCGGCTCGGTCGGCGGCGTGAACTCGGCGAACTCCTCGGCGAGTTCGGGCAGCAGCAGCAGGTCCGAACCGGGCTCGACGGGGACCGGGCCGGCCTCCGCGACGGCCCGGCGGGCGGTGGCCGCGGAGAAGCCGGAGAACCAGCGGAAGTGCCCGAGGGTGGCCGGGCCGGCCCAGGAGAAGTAGCGGCGGGCGAGGTCGACGGCGTCCCCGGTGACCGGCTGGTCCCAGCCGGCGTAGCCGTAACGCTGTTGGTCCAGGCGGCCGTTGACCGGCACCCGGCGGATCCGGCCGCGCGACTGCAGCAGTCCGAGGGCCAGCGGCAGGGTGGTCGACAGGCCGCGCTTGCGGCCCGCCTCGCCGAGCGGGCGGACGGCGTCGCCGACCGCCTCCCGGATGGTGGTCGGGTCCAGCGTCCCGCCGTCGGCCAGCACCCGTTCGATGGCCAGGCAGAGCTGCTCCACCTCGTCCCGGCCGACCTCCAGGTGCTTCGCCGCAGCGGTCAGTTCGCCCTCCGGGGCGGCCGCGCCGACCGCCAGGCCGAGCGCGAAGTCGGCGGCCGGCAGCAGATAGGTGCAGCCGCGCGCCGACGGCAGCTCGTGCACCTCCAGCGCGGCCACCGCCGTGTCCACCGCCGCCCGGCCGAGCCCGGCCCGGGCGAACAGGCCCAGGTACGGGGCCGCGCCGCCGACCGACCGGGCCCAGCCGGTGGCGGCCAGCACCTCGGCGGCGGACGCCCCGGGGTGCGGACGGTCCAGCCACTGCCGGTGCGACCACCACGCCCGCAGCTTCCCGATGTCGATCCCACGGCTGTGCTCCATGCGCCCAGTATCGGCGGCCGGGCGGCCCCCCGACCGGAATTCGTTCGCCCGGCGCGGCCCGTTCCGGAGAGGATGCGGTACCCGCTGCCACCTGCGATCGAGAGGGGAACGCATGTCCGCCCCCGGCCCCGAACCGCTCCCCGGTCCCGAGCCGCCCGCCGGCGCCGAACCGCTCCCCGGCGCCGTGCTCCTCTCCGGCGTCGTCGGCTCCACCGCCTACGGCTTCGCCCACGCCGGCTCCGACGTCGACCGGCTCGGCCTGTACGCCGTTCCCACCGAGGAGTTGCACGGCCTGCACCGCCCGGCCGAGTCGCAGGTCAGCACCGCACCGGACGTCACCCTGCACGAGGCCGCCAAGTGGTGCCGGCTGGCGCTGTCCTGCAACCCGACCGCCTCCGAACTGGTCTGGCTGCCCGAGGAGCTGTACGAGACGACCACCCCGCTCGGCCGGGACCTGGTCGGGATCCGGTCGAGCTTCCTCAGCGCCCCCGGCGTCCGCAACGCCTATCTCGGTTACGCGGACCAGCAGTTCCGCAAACTGACGACCCGCGACACCACCGACCCGGCCACCCGGGCCCGGGCCGCCAAGCACGCCCGCCACCTGGTCCGGCTGGTCGAGCAGGCCGTCCGGCTGCACCGCACCGGCCGCAACCTGATCCGGCTGCCCGACCCCGAACGCGTCCGCGACCTCGGCGAACGCATCGCCGACCGCCCCGCCGAAGCCGAACGCCTGCTCGCCGACGCCGCCGACCGCCTCGCCCGCCCCGGCGTCCTGCCCGCGGCCCCCGACCCCCGCCCCGCCGAGGCCTGGCTGCGCCGCGTCCGCGCCGCCCACTACAGCCCGCCTCGAGACGCGCTCCCGGACCCCGGCGCGCCCGGCCAATCCACTGGCGGAGCCCTGGGGCCCACCGGGTAGGATCGCCGTGGTCCTTCCCACCCGGGTGTCCCGGCAGGGCGGGCCGCGGGCCACTAGCTCAATTGGCAGAGCTGCGGACTTTTAATCCGTAGGTTCAGGGTTCGAGCCCCTGGTGGCCCACCGACGACAGAGCCAGGCCGGAGACCAACCGGCCTGGCTCTTCTGGTGTTCGGGGCCTCCCCGCGGCGACGGGGCCCGGCAGCGGCCGCGGCCGGACGGGAAACGCCGGACGGGAAACACGGTACGGGGAACGCCGTACGGGAAACGCCCGGGCGGTATTTCGCGCACCGGGGGAAATCGGCGGCGGAGCACGGACGGGACGCGTCACGGTGTTCGCGCGCAACGGTGGGGCCGCCCGGCCCGGATTTCCCCGGGAAGGCGTCCCGCCGGCACCGGTCGGGGTATTCCGTGGAATCGTCGGCGGGCCCGGTGGGCCGGTGCTCGCGGGTGCGGCGCAGGGCGCTCGCGCGGGCTTTTGAATTCCGGTCCGTTTCACGGCCGGTGGGGAATCTGACGGCACTTCGGAGGCGGCCGTCGACCCGTGTGCCGAGGGCCGTAATCGCCTCCGTGCGAGGGGGGTTCACGCCTCCCGCCAATCGCCGGGCGGCGACGGCGGGATGTGATGTCCGTCACGCCCATGAGGGCATCGGCTGGATGCGGTGGGCGGGCCCCGGGTTGTGGTTCGGCGGTACGGGCACGTCGTGCCCCCCGGTCGCGGCCGCTTCGGGGCAGGAGGTTCGGCTCCATCCGGAGGGCAGTCGTCCGCACCCGACGTTACGATCGGTTTCCCAGGGCTAACTGGCAGCGAACGATCCTGTTACGGGGCTCATTGACGTCGGGGGGTGGCAGGGATGGGAAGGGCCGAGCTTTCACATCTCGGGGTCACGGAGGACGAGGAGACCGTTTACCGGTCTGTTCTGCGGTCTCCGGGATTGGACGTCGAGGCGCTCGCCCCGATTGTCGGAATGGGGGCCGAGAGCCTCAGAAGGATTCTGTGCCGACTCGAGCACGCCGGCATGGTGGCCGTGGTCGGGGCCCAGGGATTCGAGGCGGTCGACCCGTTCGTGGTGCTGGAGCGATTGGTCGAGGGCAGGCTCGCGGAACTCCAGACGGAGTTCCAGCGCGTCATATCGTCCCGGCACCTGGTGAACACCCTGCTCGACGACCAGCGGGAGGGCCGGCACCAGTCGGTGTCGGACGGTGTCGAACGGATCGACGGGCCCGATCGCATCCGGGCCCGGATCGACGAACTGGCCTTCTTCGCGCACCAGGAGGTCCTCTCCGTCCAGCCGAACGGCGCGTTGTCCGCGGCCGCCATCGAGGGGGCGAAGGAGGCCGACCTGCGGGCGCTGCGTCGCGGCACGGTCATGCGCACCATCCTGGGGACGGACGCGCTCTACGACCGGCGGACGACCGACTACCTCACCGAGTTGTGCGCGAGGGGGGCGCGGATCAGGAACCTCAACGGTCCGCTCGAACGCGTGCTGATCTTCGACCGGCGGATCGCCATGGTCCCGGTGGATCCCCGGGAGACCAGCCGGGGCGCGTTGATCATCCGTCAACCCGGCCTGATCGCGAGCCTCACCGCCCTCTTCGAACGGTGCTGGGCGGTCGCCGAGGACTTCGGCCGGGAGCGGCTGACGGAGATCGAGCACCAGGTGCTGAAGACCATGGTCCGGGTCGAGAAGGACGAGGCGGGGGCCCGCGAACTCGGCATCTCCGTGCGCACCTACCGCGGCCACATCGCCCACCTGCTGCGTCGGCTCAACGCCACCCACCGCACCCAGGGGGTGCTGGCGGCCCGCGACCGGGGCTGGATCTGAACGCGGAACTCGCGGAGCGTTTCGGGGCCGGGATGTCCGGGCCGCTCGCGTCCGGTATTCGGTGAGCCTTTCCGGAGAACTGCCCGGAACCCGGTACTTCCGGGTTCCGGGCACTGCGTGGAGTTCCGGGCGTCAGGGCGCCTCAGTCCCACGCATGCGTTCCGTCCGCACTCGCGTTCACGTTCATCCGCAGCGCGCGGACCCGGGCGTGCCGGGGCCGGACCGTCGTACACATCGTTGCTTCTCCCCGCGTTGTCGCCGCATTTCCGAGCGACCACGAATATGCCGATCCGGCGGCAGGCCGGGAGGATTGTTCCGGTGCAGCATGTTGCAAGTGGTCCGTGCACCAAGATGCAGTGCGCGACCGCCGACCCGGCCCGTTCGGCGTGGCACACTCGCACGGCCGGGACGGGAGCGTCCCGGCCGGAACAGGTCGGTCGGTCACGGGGGATCAGGTGTTCAATCCGAAGTACGGCGCCGGTGCGTGTGCGCACCGCGGCCGGCGGTGTCGCAGAGCCGGGGCGTGAGTCCGGTGGCCGTCATCGCGGTGTCCGACCTCGTCAAGCGCTACGGCGAGCGGACCGTCGTCGACCACGTCTCCTTCCGGGTCGAGGCCGGTGAGGTCTTCGGCTTACTGGGGCCGAACGGGGCCGGCAAGACGACCACGGTCGAGATCCTGGAGGGCATCCGGACCGCGACCGGCGGCCGGGTCGAGGTCCTGGGCGTCGACCCGGCGACGGCCGACCGGGCCTGGCGTGCCCGGGTGGGCGTGGTGGCCCAGGGCGGCGCGGACCACGGTGACTGGCGGGTGGGCGAGTTGGTGGCCCAGTTCGCCCGCTACCACGGGGCCGCCGCCGCTGCCGCGGAGCAGGTGATCGAACTGGTCGGGCTCACGGCGCAGCGCGGCACCCGCGCGGACCGGCTGTCCGGCGGCCAGCGCCGCAAGCTGGACGTCGCCCTCGGCATCGTCGGACGCCCCGAACTCCTCTTCCTGGACGAGCCGACCACCGGGTTCGACCCCGAGGCCCGCCGGGACTTCTGGGAGATCGTCCGCGGCCTCGCCCGGCAGGGCACCACCATCGTGCTCACCACCCACTACCTGGACGAGGCGAGCACCCTCGCCGACCGGTTGTGCGTGGTCAAGGAGGGCCGCGTGCTGCAGATCTCCACGCCCGGGGAGCTCGGCCGGGAGCACGGTGCGGCGGTGGTGAGCTGGCGGACCCCCGGGGGGACGCGCTCGGAGCGGGCCCTCGACGTCGCCGCCACCCTGCGCCGGCTGGAGGAGGAACTCGGTGGCAGCCCACCGGACTTGGAGATCCGCCGGCCGTCCCTGGAAGACCGCTACCTGGCCATGATCGGGGAGGACCGGTGACCGCCGCGACCGCTGCCGGGCCCGGGCGCCGGGCCCTTGCGTCCCCGCTGGTGCTGGGCCTCGTCCGGGGCGCCGGGGAGATCCGGGTCTACCTGCGCGACCTCCAGGCCGTCGGGTTCGGCCTGGTCCTGCCGGTGGGCCTGATGCTGCTGTTCGGGACGCTGTTCAAGGGCGAGGTGGACGGCACGTCCGTCCAGGTGCGCGACGTCATCGTGGCCGGGGTGTGCGCCTCGGCCGTCATGTCGGTGGCCTTCGGGTCGCTCGGCGTGATGATCGCCGCGGACCTGGCCGACGGGACCGTCCGGCGGTTGATGTCCACCCCGTTCCCGCTCGCCTCGTACGTCATCGGCAAGCTGCTGCTGGCCGGTGTCCTGGCCGTCCTCGGCGTCGGTGCCGTCCTGGCCGCCGCGGTGCTGCGGTTCGGGTTCCGCCTGCCGACCGATCCGGCGCGGTGGGCGACCTTCGGGTGGGTGTTCCTCCTGGGGCTGGGGGCGACCTGCCTGCTCGGCGTCCTGGTCGGCTCGCTCGTGACGGACCCGAAGAAGTCCGGCGGGCTGGTGCAGCTCCCGTACATCTTCCTGCAGTTCGTGTCGGGCGTGTACTACGCCTTCGGCGGCCTGCCCGCAGGCCTCCAGCAATTGGGTGCGCTGTTCCCGTTGAAGTGGATGGCGCAGGGCATGCGTTCGGCTTTGCTGCCGAATTCCTACACGGCCGCCGAGGTGGCCGGTTCATGGGAGTCCGGGCGCACCGCACTCGTGCTTTCGGCGTGGATCGCCGTCCTGATCCCAATGTGTTTCTGGAGCGTCCGACGGCGGGTTCTCCGCGACCGCTGACGGGTTTCCTCGGGCGCCTGCGCGCGCAATTCCGAAGGTAGCCACGAACAGGCTGACGGATTCATCTGTCGGCCCGTCAGTGCTGCCCGGAAACAGGCTTTCCGGCGAATTCCGGAACGGCCCGGAAGGGCTCGTCTTTTTGGTTGATCGGTGATCTCCACCGGTGCTACGTTCGAGTCAGCCGGCCTCTCGCAGGGCGGGAGTTCATGGCTTCAGGGGCCGGATCTATCGAATCCCTGAAAGAGAAAGGGGTCTCTCATGGAGGCCACCATCGTGATCAGCGGCGACGACTTCGCCGCATTCGGTGTCGAGGAGCTTTCCGTCCTCGACGTCAATGACGCCGTCGCCCTTCCGGAGCTCGGTGCGTCCCACAGCAACTGGCTGTGCTGCTCCTCGTCGAGCTCCTCCTCGTGCTGCTGACCCTCGGTCAGTAGAGAACCGTCCACGGTGTCCGGGGCCTTCCCCGGGCCGTGGCGGCGTACCACCCGTCGGCCGTCCGGCCGACGGCCGATCAACATCGGTTGAAGGGAAGTTCACTCATGGAGCTTCAGACTCTGCTGAACGACGCGGACCTCGCGGCCTTCGGTGTCGAGGAGCTGTCCGTCCTCGACGTCAACGACGCCGTCGCCCTTCCGGAGCTCGGCGCCTCCGACTCGCCGCACTGGTGGTGCTGCTCGTCCTCCAGCTCGTCCTCGTGCTGCTGATCCAGCGCGGCTGAACTGACCCTGGCGGCGGTGCCAGCCCGCCCGTCACCGCCGCCAGGGCGCCCCCGAACGCGAGGAGAGACGATGGAGTCCTTGGCAACAGGAGTTCCGCACGACGGAGTCGACGCGGGCCCCGCCGGTGCCGTCGGCCTCCGGACGTACCTGCACAGCCGGGACACCCGTCCGTGGGTGGCCGGGCACCTGGGCCCCGCGGTGACCTGGCTGCGGGAGGAACACGGCTTCCTCGTCCAGTCGCTCCGCCGGGGGTGGCTGCACGGGTCGCACCTGGACCTGCTGGTGCACGACGCGCAGGGGCGCGACATCCCGCTCGGACCGGTGGTGGCCCGACTGCGGGACGGCTGCCGGGACGTCGAGGTGACGGCCGTGGACGAGGAGTCGTACCTGCGCAACGCCGAGCGGCTGGGCGCCCTCGAGGGCGTGGCCGGCCCCTACCTCCCGCTGCACCCGCACGGCTCGGTCGAGGTCCTGACCGCCGGGGCGATCCGCGGCTGGGGCCAGGAGACCGAGCGGCTGCGCCGCAGTGCGCTCGCCCGGATGACCGACGCCCTCCTCGCCACGGCGGCCGCCGACGGCGAGGGTGCCCTGCTCCACCACCTGGTCGGTGCCTTCGCCGCGGTGGCGGCGACCCACCCGGCCGGAACCGGCCACGGGTGCATCTCCTTCCGCTCCCACGTCGAGTCCTTCCTGCACTGGAACAGCCGGGGCGGCCGGATCCGCGCCGCCCTGGAGCAGCGGCTCGACACCGAACGGGCCGCGATCGACGCCTCGGTGGCGTCCGCGCTCGCCGGTACGGGCGACGCGGTGGCGACCCGGTGGACGGCCGCGGCCCACTACGTCACCGGACTGTTCGACGCGGCGGTCGCGACCGGCGCCCTGGACTACCGCGACGTCCAGCGGCTGTCCGGTGCGGACCCCGCGGCACCACGCATCGAGGCGGTCTTCGCGCACGACTCCTTCCAGCGGCCGGCGACCCTGAGCGAGTTCCACCAGGAGACCGAGGCGACCGGGGTGACCAGCGATCCCGGTGCCTGGTTCACGACCTACCGGGTCCTGGTGAACCTCTTCTACCAGCAGCTCCCGGTGCTGGACGTCTCGCCGTTGACGCGGCTCTACCTCTGCCTCGCGGTCAGCGACTCCGTGGACCGCCTCACCGGGCGGAGCTGGCGGGACCGCCTGGAGCCCCTGAAGCCGGACTACCGGGCCCGCGACCTCGACGCCGACCGGCGTCCCGAGCCGTCGCGGGGGCCCTGACCGGCCACGGATGAGAGTGATGACGGTCGGGCGGGTCCACCCCGCCGGCCGTCCGGACCGCCGGACGCGGTCCACCTTGCAGCGCAAACGTACGTCTTGGGAGTGTCGGTGACGGTTGAGACAGCGCCTGTTCGGGCCACGGGCGAGCAGCGGCGGTTCCCGCGGGTCGCGGACACCCTGATGCTCCGGGTCAACCCGATGAAGCGACAACGGCTCGCGGACGGCGAGTTCGCCGCGCTCCTGGCCGAGTACGGCGAGGCGCAGGCCGAGTCGGCGCGGTGGGAGCCGCTCTGCTCCGCCGAGTTGCACGCCGCCGTCGGCGCCGCCGAGGGGCCGCTGCGGTCGCGCCTGCTCCGGGTCCGCCGGGACGTCCACAACGGCCGGCGTCCCGACGTCACCGGGCTGGACCTGCCGCCCGCGACCGTGGCGTGGCTGCGCCTGGCGGACCGCACCCGGGAGTTGGAACGGGAGCTGGCCGAGCGGCGACCGGCCGCACTGGAGTCCGAGCGGGCGCGGCTCGCCGGCCTCGTCGAGGACGAGGACTTCCGGCGGGCGCTCGCGCTGAGCGCCCCCGAGGTCCTCCAGGCCGCCGTCCGGTACTCCGGTGCGTGGGAGCAGGGCGGCCTGTCCAAGGGCGACCGCAAGTCGGAGCGCGGCCTGCTCCAGTTCGTCGCGCGGTCGATGGTGCGCACGAGCCCCCTGAGCCGGTTCACCGCGGTCGGCCTGGCCGCGCTCGACCGCGCCGGGGAGGGGCTCGGCACGGCCGACGCCTCCGGCGCCGTCCCGTTCGTCTCCCTCGACCTGCCGCTGCTCAACTACGTGCTCGGGGGCGTCGCGGACGAGCAGGCCGACCCGTGGGTCCAGCAGTCGCCGACCGTGTCCGAGGAGGCCGACTCGGGCCGCGTGACCTTCGTCCACACCAAGGACCGCACCACCCGCCGGCTGAGCGTGCCGCACACCGACTCCGTGCACGCCGTGCTCCGCGCGACCACGATGGGGCCCCGCCGGTTCAGCGCCGTGGCGGCCGAGGTCGGGGAGCGGCTGGGCACCGGCCGTCCGGAGGCCGCGCGGCTGGTCGCCGGCACGCTGTCCATCGGACTGCTCTGCCGGGCGCCCGCGGGCCGGGAGAGCGGCGGCCTGCTGTTCGGCGGCGCGCTGGACCGGGCGCCGGAGGGGGCCGCGGCCGAACTGGCGGCGGTGCAGCGCGAGACCGACCGCCTCGCCTCGGCGGACGCGGCGGAGCGGACCGCTGCGCTGGAGCGCCTGCGGGCCGCGGGCCTGGCGCTCTCCCAGCGGGTCGGTCGCCCCGCCCGGCTCCAGGTCAACGAGGACTTCGTGCTGCCGCCCCGGCGGGTCTCGCTCGCCGGGCACACCCGGCAGCTCGCCGACCTGGCGAACTCGGTCGAGTTCCTGTCGCTGTTCGACCGGATGCACGACGTCCGGGCGCTGCTGAGCGCGGCCTTCGTCGAGCGCTACGGCAGCGGCGGCGCCGTGGGCCTGCTCGACTGCGCGGAGTACCTGGTCACCAAGGTGTACATCCGGGAAGGCGTCCTGGACGAGGGGAACGCGGCCGATCTGGGCCCGGCGGACGGCTCGTTGAAGGCCCTGCACGCCGTCCGGCGGCAGGCCCTCGACGAGCTCTGCGCGGACATCGACCGGCGGATCGGGACGTCCCGCGAGCAGGGCCCGCCGCACCTGCCCGAGGTGGTCTGGCCCTCGGAGCGGCTGGCCGAACTGGCCGCCGGCGCCCCGGCCCGGACCAGGCGGGGGACGCTCTCGTACGGCGTCCTGGTCCAGAGCGCCGGCGACCGGCTGGTGGTCAACGACGCCTACGCGGGCCACGGCATGCTCTACGGACGCTTCCTGGAGGCGGACGAACGGCTCGGCGGCGACGCCGGCCGCCGGCTGTCCGCCGTGCTGCACGACTGGTACGGCGACGGCGCGCGCGTGGTCGAGGACGCCGGCCTGCACCGGCTGAACGTCAACCGGCACCTGCCGGTCCTGCCCGACCGCCTCGGACCGGACGACTGGGCGCGGCTGCGCCTGGTGCACGACGAGGAGACGGACACCCTCCACCTGACCACCGGGGACGGGGAACGGGTGCAGGTGATGACCCTCGGCGCCGGCATGCCCGAGCGCTACCCGTACCCGCTCCGCCTGGCCAACTGGCTGGTCACCGGCGGCCGGCTGGTCCGGGACCTGGGCGCCGAGTGGCACCGCCGGCACGCCGACCCCACGGGCCCGACCTCCGGCTCGCCCCGGCTGGTCGCGGGCTCGGTGGTGCTCAGCCGCCGCCGCTGGTATCCGGGGGACGACACCGGGGAGCTGTTCGGGCCGGGCGTCGACACCGAGGACCAGCTGCTCGGGCTGGCCCGCTGGCGCGGCCGGCACGGCGTCCCCGACCAGGTCCTGCTCAAGTCCGAGCTGCTGCGCTTCGGCCGCCGGCCGGCCCCGGCGTCCGACCCGGGCGATCCGGGCGCACCCGGGCGCGGGCGGGACAAGCCGCAGTACGTGGACTGCGCCAGCGTCCTGTTCGGCAGGGCGCTGCCGCGGATGCTCGCCCGGCGCGGATCCGGCTGGATCGAGGAGGCGCTCCCGGCGGTGGAGGAGTCGGCGCACGCCGCCGAGTGGGTGGTGGGGCTGGCCCGACCGGACGGTGGGTGCTTCGAGTACGAGGAGTGGCTGTGACGTTGATCCGACTGCGACCGGGTGTGCACTACGCCCCGGTGGACAAGGGCGTCTTCATCGGTGCGGCGGGCGCCAGGTTCGTGCTGACCGGGCCGCCGGCCCTGCTCCGGCTGCTCGACGCCTGCGTCCCGCGGCTGGAGGCCGGCTGCACCGAGGACGACGTCATGGCCCTGGTCGGTGCTTCCGGGCCCGGCCGGGCGGCGATGACCCACGTCCTGACGGCGTTCCGCTCGCACGGGCTGCTGCTGACGCCGGAGCAGCTCGGCGGGCCCGAGCCCGCCACCGCCGACCGCGACCGCTTCGCCGACGCGCTCTGCCAGTTGGAGGCGGAGTCGGCCGATCCCCACGCCGCCTTCGCGCGGGTCCGGGCGGCCCGGGTCGCCCTGTGCGGTCCGGTCCGCCCGCTGCTGCCCGCGGCCCGGACGCTGGTGCGGTGCGGCTTCGCCGAGGTCGTCCTGCTGCTGTCCGCCGAGGACGTCCCCGCCGCCGCTGCGACGGCCGCGCTCCACCCCGCGGTGACCGTGCTGGAGCAGCACGGCGCCGAGGCCTCGGCCCTCCGGGTCGACGCCGCCGTGGTGCTGGCGGCCGCGGACGCCGACGGCCCGGCGGGCGTGCCCCCGGTGCTGGCGGACACCGTGGTGCCGGTGCTGCTGGACGACCGGGCGGCGGTCGTCGGCCCCGTCGGCGGGCGCGCACCGGAGTGGGCGCGGGCGAGCGAGCTGCACGCCCGGGCCGCGTTCTGGGCGCGGGACGGCGGGCCGCTCTCCCGCGCGACCGGTGAGGCCCTGGCCGCCGCCCTCGCGGGCCAGTTGCTGTTCCGCCGGTTCGGCGGCATCGATCGCCCGGAGAACGCCTACGTGGTGCACGGGCCCGCCCTCGCGGCCGAGCCGCTGACGGTCGACCTGCGCTCGGACGACACCACCGCGGACTCGGCGCTCGGCCCCGACGGCGAGGACTCCGCTCCGTCGCTCGACGAGTCGCTGGCCGCGGTGCAGGCCGTGGCCGTCGGATGGCAGGGCCTGATCCGGCTGTCCACGCCCGACGACCTCCCGCAGCTCCCGCTGGCCCTCGCCGCCGCGGAGAGCGCGGTGCCGGGCCGGCCGATGGTGGTGGGCTGGGCCGGGGACCAGGCCGCCGCGGCGGTCGAGGCCGGTCTGGCGGGTCTTCGCTCCGCCGCCGCCGGACCGGCGGACGCGGTCGGCGCGGCCGGTCTCACCGAGGGCCGCTGGCTGCTCGACGGTGCGCTGCGGATCCTGGCCCGCTCGGCCGGGGACGCCGCCGAACTGCCGTACGGGAGCCTGCCGAGCCCGGAGGGCCGTCGGCTGTGGCGGGCCCTGGAGGACTACGAGGGCGTTGCGGTCCGGGTCGTCGTGCGGACCGTGGCGGGCCTGGACTGGCGGCTCGCGGAGGTGGTCGACCGGAGCACCGACCTGGTGCTGGCGGCCGGCTGGGGGCGGGACGGCGAGCACGCCGCGCTCGCCGCGCTCGGCACCGCGCTGGCCAGGGTCCAGGTGCGGCGCACCATGGCGGCCGACCTGGTCGGGCCGCAGGTCGAGACCTCGGCGATCAACGACGTGGAGGCGGCCGAACTCGCGCTGCTCCGCGAACAGGTGGGCGAGCTGGCGGCCGAGCGGGGGGCGCGGTTCCGCGGTACGGCCCGGACCGCCGACCGCCTCCTGGGCGCTCTCGGCCCGTGGTCCGGCCCGGTCCGGCTGGAGGACGACCATGACTGCTGACGGGCTGGAACTGGCCGACTGGCTCGCCGCCGCGCTGGCCGACGGCGGGCAGCGGGCGGCCCGGTTCACTCCGGCCGGACTGCTCGCCGCGGCCGGCGGCACCGCCGGGGCGAGCGTGGACGTGTCCTTCGGCGAGGGCTGGGACCTCGCCTGGGAGCGCGGCTGCCGGGACCGGGCCCCGCACGGGCTGCTGTCGGTGCGCCGGATCTGGGACGAGGTGCTGATCGGCCCGCTCTGGCTGCGGGACGGCGCCACGGGCTGCGCCGGCTGCGCCGAGGTGCGCGGGCTGGTGGCGGTCGACCACCCGCTGCTGGGCCGGCCCGAGCAGCGCTACGGGGGCGGGCCGCTGCCGACCGGTCTCGCCGACCTGGTGTCCGTGGTGGTCGGGAACGGGGTCGACCACCCGCTCGACCCCGACGGGCTGATCGCGGTCAGCGCCCGCTCGATCCGCCGGCACCACGTCCGTCGCGCGTTCTCGTGCCCGATCTGCGGCGAGACCGCGCGCCCGGCGACGGCCGCCTCCCGGGAGACGCCGGTGACCCGCCCGGAGACGGCCGTGCCTCACCCGGAGACGGCCGTCCCCCGCCCGGAACCGCTGCGCCTCGCGGCCCGGCCGAGCCCGGACCGGATCCCGCTGCGCGGCCACCGGGACGGCATCGCCCTCGACCGCACGACCCTGCGGGCCCGGCTGGTGGACCCCCGGTTCGGCCCGGTCCTGCACGTCTTCCGCGACACCCAGGCGCCCTTCGCGATGTGCGACGCGCTGCTCCCCGAGTCCCGGAACATGGGCTACGGACGCGGCCTGACGGTCGGTCAGGCCGAGCCGGTCGCCATCCTGGAGGCCTACGAGCGCCTCGCCGGCTTCCCGCACCACGGCCGGGTGGTCAAGGGCCGGTCCCGCCGCTCGCTGGGCGAGGACGCCATCGACGTGACCGGCCTCGGGCACTACACCCGGGCCCAGCTCACCCACCCCAGCAGCCGGGTGCTGCCGTGGAGCGAGAACGCCCCGACCGACTGGGTCTGGGGGCACGACCTCGCCACCGGGCGGCCGCGGCTCGTCCCGGCCGACGTCGGCTTCTACCTGTACGAGTACGAGCACCGCCTCGACTACCACGGCTCCCGCAGGGCCGGGGCCGGCACCGCGCCGCGCAACCACTTCGACGAGTCCTCCAGCGGCTGCGCCCTGGGCGGCAGCCTGGAGGAGGCGGCCGTCCACTCGCTGCTGGAACTCGCCGAGCGCGACGCCTTCCTGATGGCCTGGCACTGCGGCCGCCCGCTCCCGCGGATCGACCCGGCGACCGTGTCGGACCCGGTGAGCCGGCAGCTGCTCGACCTCATCGCGAGCAAGGGGTTCGAGGCGCACCTGCTCGTCGCGAGCAACGACCTGGGCGTTCCGGTGGTGTGGGGCTGTGCGGTCAACCGCGAACGGCCGATGCCGGCCGGCTTCTCGGCGGCCGGCTCCAGCGTGGAGCCGGCGGCCGCCGTGCGCGCCGCACTCTGGGAGCTCGGCCAGATCGTCGCCCAGCCCTTCGCGCTCGACACCGAGCGGCTGCGCCCGATGCTCACCGACCCGTGGAAGGTGGAGACCCTGGAGGACCACCTGGAGCTCCACGCCCTGCCGGAGAGCCTGCCCCTGCTGGAGCGCTTCCTGACCGGCCCGGTGACCCCGCTGGGCGAGGCCTTCCCGGGCTGGCCCGGACAGTTGGTCGCGCACGCCGGCGGGGACGTCCGCGGGACGCTCGACCACCTGCTGTCCTGCTTCCGGCAGGCGGGCCTGGACGAGGTGGTGCTGGTCGACCAGTCGACCCGGGACCACCGGGACCTGGGGCTGCGGGCGGCGAAGGCGGTCGTGCCCGGCATCATCCCGATGTGCTTCGGCTACGCGCAGCAGCGGGTCGCCGGGCTGCCCAGGCTGAGCCGGGCCATGGCGGCCGCCGGCGTTCCGCTCGGCGAGGACGAACTCCCGCCCCACCCGCACCCGTTCCCGTGACCGGCACCGCACACTCAGGAGGACACCCGGTGGACATCGCGCCGGTGCTTCGCCACGCCTTCGCCCAGGGCCCGGGCAAGACCATCGTCACCGCGCCCATCGTCGTCCGGGAGGTGCCCCCCACCACCTTCGACCAGCTGCCGCCGGGCCGTTCCGGCCGCCGCGCCGTCCCGCTCCCGCTCCGGACCGTGGACCTGCTGGAGCGGGCCCCGTTCTGGACCGGGCGGGTCGACACCACCGCCATGGACCGCGACGAGGTCCTCGGCCGGGTCGTGACGGCCGCGTTCGGCTACCAGCGCCGTGAGCCCTGGAACGAGTACCCGGACCACCGGGGCTACGCCTCGGTGCGGAGCCGCTACCCCGTGCACGCCTTCGTGGTCCGTGACGGGGAGGACTGGTTCGCCGACCCGTACGGGCACCGGCTGGTCGGCCGGGACGGGACCGGGGCCGGCGGTACCGCACCGGCCGACGGCATCGCCCTCACCGGCCGCTACACCCATCTCCCGTACTACTACGAGCTGTTGCGCGGCTCGCTGGTGGACCTGGAGGTGGGGATCAACCTCCGCAGCCTGTGCGTGGCCCTGGAACTGTTCGGCGTGCCCTCGACCGTCCGGGTGCCCGACGCCGCCGGGCCCGGACTCCTGCACCGCCTGGGGCTGGTCCCGGACGGCGAGTGGTCCCTGCCGCTGACGGTGGAGCTCGCCGAGGCGGAGGCAGAAGCGGGGCCGCCGCCCGGGGCCGGGGCCGGGGAGACCGCTGCCTCGGTGCCCGCGACCACCGGCGGACTGCCGGACCCGTGGCTCGGGGAGATCGTCCGGCACAACCGCGCCCAGGCCGTCCCGCAGCCGGGCGGGCCCGCGCCCCGGCAGGTCCCGGAGGTCCGCCGGGCCGTCCCCGCCTCCCCGTCGGCCGCCGCCGGGGAGCGGTCCTGGGCGGAGGTGCTGTACCGGCGCAGCTCCGGGCGGATGCCCAGGGGGCTGCCGGGCATCACCGGACGCCCCCGGCGGCTCCCGGCGGAGGCGCTGACCGACGCCCTCGCCTGGTGCCGGGTGCCGCCGCCATCGCCCGAACTCCGGTCGGTCCAGCAGTACTTGAGGACCACCGTCGCGGTCCAGAACATCGAGGGCCACCCGGCCGGGGTGTACCGGGTGACACCGGACGGCGCGTCCCTGCTGACCGAGGACGCCGCCGTCTGCGCCCGGCTGGAGGCCTGTTACGGGACCCCGCTCACGGCCCGCAACGGCAACGCGATCCGGCACGCGTCCATGCTGTGGTTCGTCTCGGTCGACCTGCCCGCACTCCTCGCCGACCTGGGGGCGGGGGCCTGGACCACCGCCCAGCACTGCGCGGGCTGGGCCGCCCACGGCGTCTCGCTCGCCGCCGCCCGGCACGGGCTGTACGCGCGCCCCTCGCGGGCCTTCGAGGACATCCTGACCCAACCGGTGCTCTCCACCGCCCCGGGGGAGACCACTCTGCTGAGCGTGGTCTGCGGCACCGAGCGGTACACCGAACCGGCGCTCGACCTGAGGGTGTGAACGAGTGATGACCAGCGTGCAGCAGAAGGCGTGGACCTCCTGGCACCTCCACCTGCCCAGCGACCGCAGCGACCTCCAGGACGACCTGGTGGTCCGGGTCGTCGCGCCGGTCGCCCGGCGGGCCGCCGCCGACGGCTGGTTCTTCATCCGCTACTGGCAGGCCGGCCCTCATCTGCGGCTGCGCCTGGCGGGCCTCGACGACCGCCGGGCGGACGCCGTGGAGGCGCAGTTGGTGGCGGCCATGGAGCCGTTCCGCCGGGCGGCGGCCGAGGGCCGGGAGGCCGCCGACGAGGCCTACCTGTCGCACGTCCGCGGCATGGCGGCGGCGGGCGAGGAGGGCGTCGCCGTCGCGGCCGAGCCGCTGCTGCCGGCCGGGGTGTACCGCCGGCCCTACGAGCCGGAGGTCGAGCGCTACGGCGGGCCCGCCGAGATCGGTGCGGCCGAGCGGCTGTTCCAGTGCTCCAGCGAGGCGGTGGCCGCCCTGCTGGAGCTCGCCGGAGGGCCGCAGGTCCCCGCGGGGGCGAGGCTCAGAGCGGCGTTGCAGGCGACCGCGGTGGCGCTGGCCGTCCTGCCGGACGACGCCCGGCGGGTGGAGTTCTGCGACCGCGGGGTGCAGTCCTGGGAACGCTGGCTCCGCGCGTCCGGAGCGCCCCGGGAGCAGATCGACGGACTGCACGCCGAGGCGGCGCGGCTCGCCGGGCAGCTCGGGGGCTCGGCCGGGGCCCTGCTGCGCGGTCCGGCCGTCGGCCCGGTCCGGCGCTGGGCCGACGGGCTGGCCGGGACGATGGCCAGACTGGCCGACGATCCGCGGGCCCGGCCGGAGTCCGTGCTCTTCTCCCACCTCCACATGTTCCACAACCGCCTCGGTACGGCGGTGCGGGTGGAACTGCTGTGCCACGCGATCCTGCAGCGGCTGATCGCGCCGATCGGACAGGAGCGACGATGACCGGACGGCCCCCGCTGCCGAAGGACGTACTGGCCCGGCTGACCGGTCGTCCGGAGGACTTCGACGGCGCCGGCCCGGCCGAGCCGGTGCTCTACCGCGGCCGCGGCGACCTGCGCGACCTCCTCTCGTACGCCGCCGTGGACCGGATGCTCGCCGAGCGGCCGCTGCGCCGGCCGGCCCTCCGGCTCATCCACCGGGGGCGCCAGCTCCAGGACCACGAGTACGTGCACCAGCGCACCGTCCACGCGGACACGGCGGACCCGCTGCGGATCGGCGGGTGGCTGGCCGAGGGCGCGACCCTGGTGCTCCAGGGGCTGGAGGACTTCTGGAACCCGGTCGGCGACCTCGCGGCCGGGCTCGGCCGCGAACTCGGCCACCCGGTCCACGTGAACGCGTACCTGACGCCGCGCGGGAACGCGGGTTTCGGGCTGCACTACGACACCCACAGCGCCTTCATCCTCCAGGTGGAGGGCGAGAAGGAGTGGGTGCTGCACCCTCCCCGGGTGACGGACCCGCTGCCCCACGAGACCTGGGAGGTCATGGCCGAGCGCCACGGGTGGGAGACCCTCGTGCCGCCCGGCGGCCCGGAGCCCCGGCGGGTGGTGCTGCGGGCCGGGGACTGCCTCTGGCTGCCGCGCGGCTGGATCCACGCGGCCGAGGCGACCGAACACCCGTCGCTGCACCTGACGGTCTCCGTCGACACGGCCACGGCCGCCTGGGCGTGGCTGGAGCTGGCCGGCCGGATCGCCGCCTCGCCGGGCCTGCGCGGCGTGCTCGGCGGTGCCGTCGTCACCGACGGGGAGCAGGCCCGGGCCGCGGTGCGCGACGTGCTGGCCGCGGCGGCGCGCTGGATCGACGCCGCGGACGTCACGGAGGTGGCCGAGCTGGTCCGGACCGCCGCCCTCGGCCGTTTCCCCGGCCCGCTGCCCGAGGCCGCGAGCGGCTACGTCGGGGCGACCCCGCAGGACTACCTCGACCGGCGGTTCCGCGTGCTGCGCCACCACGTCTTCGGCGTGGAGGTCGAGGGGGACCGGCTCCGGATCCGGCTGGCGCGGCGGACCCTGACCATGCCGGCGAAGCTCCGGGAGGGCATCGAGTCGATCCTCGCCCGCTCCGAGATCACCGGGGACCAGCTCGGCTGGCTCGGCGATCCGGAGAGCCGCGTCGCGCTACTGCAACGTCTGCACCGCGAAGGGCTGTTGGCCATGGTCCCGGAGTGACCGGACCGATCCCTTCCCGTCTGCACATCGATCACCACCATGGAGCACCAGTGGAATTCGGCATTTCCTTCCTGCCCGACGTCGCCCCCGGGACCATGTCCGCGAGCGAGTACTACCAGGGCGTGCTCGCGCTCTCGCGGCTGGCCGACCGGCTCGGCTACAGCCACGTGAAGATGACGGAGCACTACCTCCACCCCTACGGCGGCTACTGCCCCAGCCCGTTGAACTTCCTGACCGCGGTGGCCGCGCAGACCGAGCGGATCCGGCTGATGACCGGCTGCCTCCTGCCGTCCTTCCACCACCCGGTCAAGATCGCCTCCTACACGGCCATGGTGGACGCGATCAGCAACGGCCGGCTCGACGTCGGCTACGCCCGGGCGTACCTGCCGTACGAGTTCGAGACCTTCGACGTCCCGATGGACGGCAGCCGCGAGCGCTTCGAGGCCACCATCGCCGCGGTCACCGAGCTGTGGACGCAGGAGAACGCCACCCGGGAGACCCCCTACTTCTCCTACCGTGACGCCACGACCCTCCCGCGCCCGGTGCAGGCCCCGCACCCGCCGACCTACGTGGCCGCCGTCCGCACCCCCAGCAGCTTCAGCCGGATCGGCGAGCTGGGGCACGGGCTGCTGATCACCCCGGGCGGGCTCGACATGCCGGCCGACCGGGTCCGCGCCTACCGGGAGGCCTTCCAGCCGCGGACCGCCGCGATGCCGGAGCCGCGGGTGGTGGCGAGCCTGCCGCTGCTGGTCGGCGAGAGCGTGGCGGAGGCGAACCGGCTGGCCGACCGCTACCTCCAGAACTACCTGGACGTCTGGACCTCGGCGGTGGACTCCTGGAACAACGTCTCGTCCTCCGACTACGCCTCGTACTCCGGGATGAGCCGTTTCCTGCGCACGATGTCCGGCACCGACCTGCGGCTGACCGGGAGCGCCATCGTCGGTACGCCCGACATGGTGATCGACCGCATCCACCGGTTCGTGGAACAGGTGGGGCAGGTGGACAGCATCCTGTGGCAGGTCGACTTCGGCGGAATGCCGTACGAGGTCGCCGCCCCGAGCCTCCAGTTGTTCGCCGACGAGGTCATGCCGAAACTGGCCGGCTGATCCGGTCGCCCGGACCGGTCGCTCGAACCGGCCGTCAGATCCCGGCCGTCAGATCCCGGCCGTCCGATCCGCTCGGCCGCACCGGTTGTCCGGATGGGACCGGCCGTACCGGGTTAAGCTGATCACGAACTGATCGATCAATAATGCCCTTGGGCGCCAGACAAGTTGGTGCCCGGACCGTCCGCTGACAGGCAAGGCGGCGATTCAGTGGGAGGGGCCCGCCGAGGAATGAGGAGAGCACGTCCGATGGTGATGTCCAGTACTCCCGAACGCCGTTTGCTGAGGAAGCAGATCCGCGGCGGTCTGACGGGTGCACTCACCGGTTCACTGTTCGGTGGTCTCTGGTACCTGCTCGGGCTCAGTTCGCTCTCCGGTGCGCCGTTCACGATCGCGCTGGTGGGCGGGTGCCTGCTGCTCGGTCTCGCGCTGCTGTCCATGCTGAACATGGCGTGGTTGGCGGCCCGGGTCCCCGAAGGGGCGCTCGGCGGCCCCGCGTCCGAGCGGACCGGGCGGTACGGCTTCACCACCATCCTGATCGCCGAGTCGATCGCGCTCGGGGCGGGGAACACCTACCTCCAGAACACGCTCCACCGTCCGGAGTGGATGCTGACCTGGTCGGCGCTGGTCGTCGGGGTGCACTTCCTGCCGCTCGCGAACACCCTGGGCGTCCCGATGCTGAAGGGGGTCGGCGTCGGGATGATCGCCATCGGCGTGGCCACCCCCCTGCTGGTCGGACTCGGCGGGTTGCCGGACTCCTTGTGGCAGGCGCTGCCCGGCCTGGGCTGCGCGGCCGTGCTCTGGGGGGCGGCGGTCGTGACGGGCACGCGCAACCGCGCGCTCGCGGCCGCCTGAGCGGCCCGGCGGCGGCCGGTCCGGTCGGATCGAGGGCGCTCTCCCTGTCGGGGAGGGCGCCCTCGGCCGTTCCGGGGCCGGCGGGGGACCCATCCCAGTGACGTTCGTGTGGATACTTTGTGTCTCTTCGTCCGATTAATGTTATTTGTCCATGATGCGGGAAGCCGGGGGATCCGCCCCCGCCCACCAAGGAGACCTCCTTGAAGCTTCGCCTTCCCCTCGTCATGGCCACCGCCGTGCTCGCCGGCCTGGTCGCCCTCCCCGTCCAGTCGGCCGACGCCACCACCCGGAGCGTGCACGTCATCAGCGGGCAGGGCGCCGCCCTGTGCAACGACGGGTTCGTCTGTCTCTACGAGAACTACGGGCTCAACCGGCCGGTGAACGGCCGGGTCATGCTGGCCGACGAGAACGTCGACTGGATGTCCGACTACGGCTTCGACAAGATCATCAGCTCGGTCTGCAACCACACCGGCACCGCCGTCACCCTCTTCTCGCAGCCGGCCTACGAGGGCACCTCGTTCACCGTCCCGTCCGGCCACTGCACCGACGTGCCCGCGGCCTTCAACGACCAGACGTCCTCGATGATGCTGAACTGACCGCACGGTCCCGCGGCGGCCCCTCCACCCGTTCCGGGGGAGGGGCCGCCGTACGTGCCCGCCCCCGTTTATCGATTGCCCCGCCCCCGCGGGGTTCGTATCCTGCTGCGCAACGCGTCGACGGAGACGAGTAGCCAGGGATCACGCGAGCAGAGAGAGCCGCCGGCAGCTGGGAAGGCGGTCCCGCGCCCCGAGGTGAAGACCCTCCTGAGCTGCGGGGAGGAACGGCCGCCGTCGAGGCGCTCCAATGCCCCGCCGGCCGGCCCCCGTCACCGGGCCGAACGAGGCCGCCACCCCGGTGGCGGCGAAAGTGCGGTGGTACCGCGAGTCCCCTTCTCGCCCGCACTCCCAAGGGATCATGACGATGTCCTTCGGAGGACCTCAATGATCCACAACCGCGTACGCGTCGCCGAGCTGCGCGCACACCTCGGCCGTACCGGGTCCGAGCCCGGGTCCGGGTCCGTCTCCGTCTGCGGGTGGGTGCACGCCCTCCGCCTCCAGGGCAGGATGCAGTTCGTCATCGTGCGGGACGGCACCGGCCTGGTGCAGGTCACCCACCGGCGGGACGGCGGGCCGCTGGAGGCCGAACTCCAGGCGCTCACCCCCGAGTCCGCCGTCCGGATCGCCGGCCGGGTGGTCGAGGCGGCGCAGGTGAAGCTCGGCGGTCTGGAGCTCGTCCCGGAGACGGTCGAGGTGCTGAACCCGGCCGCCACCCCGCTGCCGATCGACGACCGGACCGGGCCGGAACAGCGCCTGGACTGGCGCTACCTGGACGTGCGCCGCCGGCCCGCCGCCCAGCTGCTGTTCGCCGTGCAGACCACCCTGGAACAGGGCATGCGTGCGTACGCCTACGCCGAGGGCGCCACCGAGATGCACACCCCCAAGCTGATGGGCACCGCCTCGGAGTCCGGCGCGGAGGTCTTCGAGCTGGGCTACTTCGGTCGCAGCGCGTACCTGGCGCAGTCGCCGCAGTTCTCCAAGCAGATGGCGATCGCGGCGGGGGTGGAGAAGGTCTTCGAGATCGGCCCGGTGTTCCGCGCCGAACCGTCGTTCACCTCCCGGCACGCCACCGAGTTCACCGGCGTCGACGTCGAACTGGCCTGGATCGACGACGTGGAGGAGGTGATGGCCTTCGAGGAGCGGATGCTCGCCCACGCGATCGGCAGGGTCGCCGAGGTCCACGGCGCGGCCGTCGCCGAGCAGTTCGGCGTCGAGGTCACCGTGCCGACCACCCCCTTCCCCCGGATCACCATGGCCGAGGCGCAGGAGGTCCTGCGCGCGGGCGGCTGGGACCGGGAGGGGGTCAAGGAGGACCTGGACCCGGAGGGCGAACGGGCGCTCGCGGCCCACGTCCGGCGGACCACCGGGCACGAGTTCGTCTTCGTCACCCGCTACCCGGTCGGCATCCGGCCGTTCTACCACCGGCGGGCGGCGGACGACCCCGGCGTCACGCTGAGCTTCGACCTGCTCTGGAACGGCCTGGAGGTCACCACCGGTGCCCAGCGCGAGCACCGCCACGACGTGCTGCTGGCGCAGGCGGCCGAGAAGGGCATGAACCCGGAGCCGATGCGGGACTACCTGAACGCCTTCCGCTACGGGTGCCCGCCGCACGGCGGCTTCGGGATGGGGCTCGGGCGGGTGCTGATGGTGCTGCTCGGCCTCGGCTCGATCCGCGAGGCGACCTTCCTGTTCCGGGGGCCGAACCGGCTCTCGCCGTAACCGTGGAGGGGGACGGGTCGGCGCAGGACGTCGGATCGGCCGACTTCCTGCGCCGGGCTGCTGTGCCGCGCCGGGCTGCCGTGCTCAGGCGAGGGCGGTGACCAGCAGGGTGAAGGCGGCGACGATGACGGCGACCCGGGCGTAGTGGTAGCGGTCCCAACGGCGGCTCTGCTCCTTCCAGTCGGCGGGCCGGTCCTCCGGGGTCCAGGTCTTGCTGCGGTTGTTGATCGGGACGAGCAGCAGGACGGACATCAGCACGCTGACGATCAGCAGGCCGGCGGCGGTGAGGACGAGCCCGGTGCCGTGCCGGTGCCGTCCGGCGACCGCCCAGACGCCGGCCAGGACGACCGAGCCGATGTACCAGAACGGCATCAGGGCGCCGAGCATCCGGCCCCCGTGGGCGCGGGCGAGCTGGCCGGCGTCCTCGGGGAGGGCGGCGAAGATCCGGTTCATGACGAAGGCGACGGAGAGCTCCACCCCCACCATCAGGCCGACGGCGACGGTGGTGAAGACCTCGAGTGCGGTGAGCATGGTGACCCCCAGAATCTAGCGCTGCTAGCTGTTGGTTCAACGCTAGACCTGCTGTCGCTCGGTTGTCTAGCGGTGCTAGCATCGGGTCATGTCGGTACAGGAACGCAAGCAGCGCGAACGGGCGGAGCGGGAGCGCCTCATCGTGGCGACCGCCCGTGGACTCGCCGAGCAGCAGGGCTGGGACGCGGTCACCACCCGCCGGCTCGCCGAGCGCATCGAGTACAGCCAGCCCGTCCTCTACAGCCACTTCCGCGGCAAGCGGGAGATCATCGGCGCCGTCGCGCTGGACGGCGCCACCGAGCTGGCCGCGGCGCTGCGGGCCGCGACCGCCGTCGCGGACGGCCCCCGCGCCCGGGTCGCCGCCCTCGCCCGCGCCTACCTCGACTTCGCGGCCGCCAACCCGGCGGTCTACGACGCCATGTTCCAGCTCGACGGCGGCCTGGCCTTCGCCCAGGAGTCCACCCCGGAGCAGCTGAAGGACGCCTTCGCCGCGCTGCTGGAGACCCTCGGCGAGGTCGCCGGGGAGGGCGTCCACCCGGGCGTGTTCACCGAGGTGTTCTGGGCCTCCCTGCACGGCCAGGCGACGCTGACCCGCGCGGGCCGGCTCCCGCCGGAGTACCTCGACCAGCGGGTGGACCTGCTGGTGGACCGGCTGGCCTTGCTCTGACGCGCGGGCTCCGGCGCCGTGCCTTGTCGGAGCGGGCTGGTTGGATCGCCGCATGACGAACTGGTCGCAGCTCAGCCATGCCTACGGTCCCGCCGACGACATACCGGCCCTGCTGGAGCGGATCACCGCGGAGCGGAAGGCCGAGCTCTGGAGCGAACTGTGGTCGGCCCTGTGCCACCAGGGCAGCGTCTACCCGGCGAGCTTCGCGGCGCTGCCGTGGCTGGCGCGCACGGCGGAGGGCGGGGACCGCGAACAGGCGGTCAACGCCCTGGTCCTGGCGGGCGCGATCACGGCCGGCGCCGGTCAGTTGCACGGGGACGGTGAGCTGTGCGAGGCCGGTCAGCTGCGCGGGGCCGGCGAGCTGCGCGGCGCCGGTGACGTCCGGGCCGAGTACGCGGCGGAGATCGAGGCCCTGCTGCGGGCGGTGCACCGGTACCGCCGAACCGCCGCGGACCGCGCCGACTACGTCCACCTCCTCGAAGCGATGCTCGGCTTCGAGGGCGTCGAGGGCTGGAGCGAGGACCTGGCCTGGGGGCTCGGCAACGAGGAGTTCGAGGTCTCCTGCCCGGACTGCGAGGCGGGCCTGTTCCTCGTCTTCGGCGAGGCCGGCCACTTCTCCACCAGCCACGACTACGCGCTCTCGGAGGACGTCGCCGGGAGGCCGCTGCGACCGGCCGACCCCGCAGCGATGGACGGCATCGGCCGACGCCTCCACGACCTGGCCGTGGCGGACGGGCAGCCCGGGGTCGCGCACGCGCTGACCTACGTCTTCGGCGCCGCGACCTGCCCCGACTGCGAGGCCGACTTCCCGGTCGCCGATCAGGTCCGGGCCGACTGCTGAGGGGCCGGGCCGTTCCGGCGCGCGCAGGACGTCGGACGGGCCGCTACGCCCCTGCCGGGCCGCGACGGTCGCGGCCCGGCAGGGGTCGGGCTGTGCGCTGGGGCGGGCAGGGCTCCCCAGTGCTCGGTGGTGCGGTTACTCCTGGATGTACGTGTCGCTGAAGCTGGTGCCGCCGGAGGAGAGCGCGCTGGTGCTGGCCTCGTACCCGGAGTTGGAGCTCGGGTCGAGGGCGACCGGGTTGGTCGAGCCGAGGGACTTGCCGTTCACCTTGGCCGAAGTGAAGGTCACCGAACCGAAGTTGGGGTACGAGCCGGTCGGCGACTCGATGATGACCTCGGCGCTGGTCCGCTGGGCGGAGGTGGACTTGGTGGTGGTGTACGTCCAGCCGGCCGTGGAGTCGACGAGCTTGAGGGTGTACTTGCTGCTGCCCGCGTACGTCACCGAGGCGGCGATGCTGTCGCCGGCCGAGACCGGGTACGAGCTCTGGCTCAGGTAGACCGGGGCGGCCGGGTACATCTCGTACCAGGCCTGGTTGACCGGGCTGCCGCTGGAGCAGTCGGTGGCGACACCGGTCTGCTCCACGCTGGAGGAGCCGTAGCCGTCGATGCCGACCCACGGCGCGTACAGGTCGTTGGAGGAGTTGCAGGTCGCGTCGGGCTCGACCCAGGAGGCGGAGACGGAGCTGTAGCCGCTGCCCTGGGCGGCGTACCCGCCCCAGTTGTAGCCGTTGGTGTTGTACGAGAGGGGGCGGAACGAGAGCGCCGCGTGGGCGGCCGTCGCACTGGCCGGGAGGGCGGGGGCGGCGAACGCCGTGGCCGTGGCGGCGACGGTGACGAGACGTATCAGGGACTTGCGCATGCTGAACTCCTTCGTGAGGGGACGAACAGGAGATCCACACGCCGACCGCGGCCGTGGGTGGGGGTGGCCGCCGGCGGGTGGCAGTACAGGATGACGGGGCTGTCATGACCTGGGCAAGGGGCCCAAGGCGAAGGTTGGCGAAGCCATTGCCCGGCCAGGGCGGCGACTTGACGATCCGTCCGAAGATCGGACGCCGAAGGCCCGCACCGTGAGACGGAGCGGGCCTTCGTGCGGATTCAGTGCAGGTCGGAGTCGTCCTCCGGGGGCCGGATCTTGAGGGTGGCGAGGACGCCGAGGGCGACGGTGGTGATCGCGAGGGCGAGGAGGGCGAGCAGGATCGCGGCGACGGGGAACTTCACCGGCGCCAGGCCTCGTCACGCTCCAGGTCGCGGAGGAGGTTGAGGAGGTTGAGCAGGGTGCTGACGGGGGCGTTGCCGAAGTCGACCAGCAGGCGGCCGTCGAGGGTGCGCTCCGGGGTGCCGGCGGAGCCCCAGAGGAGGCCGTGGGGGAGGCCGCGGCGGTGCAACTCGCCGAGGAGGGTGGTGATCTGGGACTTGGTGTAGTCGCGCATCCGGGGGTCGTCGGGCGCGACGGGGGTGCGGGTCACGCGTCGGAGTCCAGCTCGTACCAGACGGACTTGCCGCGCAGCTGCGGGTCGACGCCCCAGCGGTCGGTGAGGCCCTCGACCAGCTGGAGGCCCCGGCCGTTCTCCGCGAGGGAGGGGTGGGTGGTGGTCCGGGGCTGGGGGAGCGCGTCGCACTCGTCGGAGACGGAGACGTGGAGGGTGCGGGGGTGGAGGGTGAGGACGATGACGGGGGAGGGGGTGGCGCCGTGGCTCCAGGCGTTGGAGATGAGCTCCAGCAGGGCGAGTTCGGCGTTGAAGACGGCGTCGGGGGACCAGTGGCCGGTGCGGGCCATGGCCGCGCGGAGGGCCTGCCGGGAGAGGGCGAGGGAAGGGGTGTTACGGGTGCACACGGGAACCTCCGTGAGGCTGTGGTGTGGGGAGAGGTGTGCTGCAACGACGGCAGCGCAGAGTGGTGCTGACGATCCGTCGGATCGAGCCGAGAACGACGATAGCGCGGCCCGCCACAGATTTGTGGCGGGCCGCAAGAAGTTCCCCCTAACGTGGCAGCGCCGGTGAGGCAGACTGGTCCTACGACCTGTAGAGAGGGACGGCATGGCGCTTCGATCGAACCCAACTCTCCGCCAGCGGAGGCTGGGTGCCGAACTGCGCAGGATGCGGGAGCAAGCCGGTCTCGGCGGCAGTCAGCTCGCCAGAGAGCTGGGCATCAATCCGGCGCATGTGACGCAGATGGAGAGCGGGAAGACGGGCATCAGTGTCGAACGTCTGCGGACGATCGCGGCGTTGTGCATGTGTGTCAACCGGCCTCTGATCGAGTCGTTGGTGGACATCATCACGGAACGTGAGAAGGGCGGCTGGTGGGAGGAGTACCGCGGCGCCCTGTCCGAGGACTTCCGCGAGGTCGCGGAGCTCGAAGGCCATGCTCGAAGCCTCTCGACATACTCGATTACGTTCATCCCCGGGCTGCTTCAGACCCGCAGCTATGCCGCGGCCATTTTCTCTCAGTCGTATGCGCCGCTGCCTCAGCATGAAGTCGATCTCAGGACGGCCTTCCGCCTGCGGAGGCGGAGTGCCATCAGGGATCGGGAGACGCCATACACCGCGTTCATCCACGAGGCTGCGCTTCGCATGCAGTTCAGTGGCCCGGCGGTACGTGCGGAGCAGCTATCAGCCCTCATCGAAGAATCGGAGACTCCGAACATCTCGGTCCGCGTCCTCCCGTTCAACGTTGACTCCCTGCCGAGTCCCATCGGGAACTTCACCTATGCCGAGGGTCCGATTCCTGACCTGAACACCGTGCAGACGGATACTGGATTCGGCAGTCAGCTCATCGATGCGCCGGCCCAAGTCGCGAGGTTCCAAGCCATCTTCGCGCAGATGGACTCGTCGGCCCTCCCGCCGGATGAGAGCCGTGAGTTTATTCGATGTGTCAATGAGGAAATGGAAGACAAGCATGTCTAACTTCACATGGCAAAAGTCAAGTTACTCTGCCGCAAATGACGACTGTGTCGAGGTCCGTTCCATCGATGGGGTGATCGAGGTCCGTGAGTCCGACGAGGAGGACGTCATCCTCTCCACCAGTCGCCCCGCGTTCGCTGCCTTCCTCCGGGGCGCGAAGAACGGCGAGTTCGACGCCTGAGCGAATCGTTCCGGTGGCCTCCTGCTCCCCGCAGGAGGCCGCCGGTGATCGACCGTGGCTGTCAGCCGAAGGGCAGCACTTGGGTGCTGCCACCGGCCAGGACGCGCGCGTATGCGTTCTCGCCGTCAAGCGAGCGGTAGTTGAGCACCGGATCACCGGCCCGGACGAGGGCCGTCGCGCAGCCGAGGCACCAGGGCTGTGGTGGCTGGGTGTCGAGGTCCTCGATCACCGCAGGAGCGGAGCACTGCACGCAGTCCGCCATCGGGCCCTCCTCGGGCTCAGGCCCAGGTGGCGCCGCACGTCGTGCAGCCCCATCGGCCTTCCAGGGTCTGGTAGGTGGCGCCCGATCCGCAGACCGGGCAGGCGCGGGCGCTCGGCTCGTCGCTCCGCGACAGCAGGGTACTGGGCGTCGGAGCGGTGGTGGGTTCGATCTCGGTGACGGGCTCGTCGAGCAGGCTGCTGCTCATGACGTCTCCCGTCGGGGCGGAGTGGCAGAGGTGCCCCGGCTGGGCGAGTTCCGATCCGGGCGTCGCGAGGGGCTCTCGCACGGGGTGTGCGTGCCCCGCACACCCCGTGCACGCCCTGCCCGGGCACGTCTGACGTCACCCGAACGGCAGGATGTCGTCCAGGTCTGATGGATTGCCTGGCTGGCGACGGCAGTTCGAGGTGCTACTGGACGGCGCGGAGCGCGTGATCTGACGGAGGGGCCCGGGATGGCGATCGAGGCGGAGCTGAAGGCGGTCGTGCGGGACCCGGAGGGCGTCCTCCAACTGTTGGAGCACTGGTACGGCGCGGGCCGCGCGGAGGTCTACCGCGACACCTACTACGACGCGCCGGA
Organism: Kitasatospora sp. NPDC089797; assembly: GCF_040684795.1. Lineage (NCBI taxonomy): Bacteria > Bacillati > Actinomycetota > Actinomycetes > Kitasatosporales > Streptomycetaceae > Kitasatospora > Kitasatospora sp. NPDC089797. Next base: position 67,222 of record NZ_JBFBGS010000030.1, read on the forward strand.
CGGCAGTCTGATGGGCGGTGACCGCGAACTCCGGATCCGTACCGTCCACGGCCCCGACGACACCCGCACCGTGCTCACCTACAAGGGTGCCCGGGTGGACACGGCGTCCGGATCGAAGCCGGAGGCGGAGACCCGCGTCGACGACGCGGAGGCCGCGCACGAGATCGTGCGCGGCCTCGGATTCGCCCCGCGCATCCAGTTCGAGAAGCGTTGCCGCAACTACGACTTCGGCCGCGACGGGCGGCGGCTCCTCGCCACTCTCGTCCGGGTGCCCGAACTGGACGCCACGTTCATCGAGGTCGAGACCGAGGCGCACGGGCAGGACGATCTCGGGCCGGCGCTCGTGGTGGTCCGGGCCGTCCTGACGAGCCTGGGGATCGGCGAGGACGATCTCACGACCGAGTTGTACACCGATGCCGTGGCGGCCGCGCGGCCGTGAGTTCAGCCGCCTACGCCTACGCCTGGGCCTTGGCGCGGTAGGCGCGCTTCTTCACCAGGGCGCCGCAGGTCTTCATCGAGCACCAGCGGCGGGCGCCCGCGCGCGAGGTGTCCACGAACAGGGCGCCGCAGGTGGGGTTGCCGCAGGTGTGGACGCGGGTGCGGTGCTCCGATGCGCACAGGGCGATCAGGTCGCGGGCGACCATCGACAGCACGGCCGCCACGCTCCCGCCGGTCCAGCGCACCGTCGCCGCGTCGGTGGACAGTTCGGGTACCGAAGTGGGCTCCGTCGCAGTGGCGTTGACAATGGCGATGTCCTCGGGGGCCGGGGCCCGTGACTCCGCCAGGGCCCGGCCGATGCGCTGGATCGCCTCGCGGAGTCGGACGGCCCGAACCAGATCCGCCCCGGTGCAGGCGGGCGCCGCCGCCGCGCATCCGCTCTCGACGCACCACCGGCCCAGGTCCTCCGGCCGTGCCAGCCGTTCGAACGGCTCCGCCGTCCCCCGGTCCGCCAGGGTCCCCGCGAAGGCGAAGCACAGCCTGGCGTCGTCGAACCGGAAGTCGGCCTTCGCGCGCTGGCGTCCTTCCCTCTCCTGCCCGTCCTCCTCGCCCATGTCCACCACTCTATGCGGTTGACATCGATCCGGGCCACTGACTAGCGTCCGAGTCCACCCCTTGAACCAGTGGACATCAGCGCCCGAGGAGGCCGCGCGATGCGCGCAGCAGTGATCGAAGAGCTCGGCAAGCCCCTCACCGTCCGTGACGTCCCCGACCCCGTCTGCCCGCCCGACGGCGCGATCCTCCGGGTCGGCGCCAACGGCATCTGCCGCACCGACTGGGCGCTCTGGGCCGGCCAGTTCTGGACCGGCGGCCCCTCCCTCACACCCCCGTTCGTCCTCGGCCACGAGTTCGCCGGCACCCTGGTCGACGTCGGCCGGGACGTCCGCGACTGGCGCGAAGGCGACCGGGTGCTCTTCCCGATGAACCCCGGCTGCGGCAGCTGCGCGATGTGCCGCGACGGCCACCAGCAGGTCTGCGACAACGTCGACACCCTCGTCCCCGGCGTCTCCTACTGGGGCGCCTTCGCCGAGTACGTCATGGTCCGCCACGCCGACGTGAACCTCGTCCGCGTCCCGGACCCGCTCGGCTTCACCGAGGTCGCCGCCCTCTCCTGCCGCTACATGACCGCCTTCCACGGCGTCGTCGACCAGGCCCGGGTGCGCGGCGGCGAGTGGGTCGCCGTGCACGGCGCGGGCGGTGGCATGGGCCTCGCCACCGTGGAGATCGCCGCGGCCACCGGCGCCAACGTGATCGCGATCGACCTCACCGAGGAGAAGCTGGCGGCCGCCCGCGCCCTGGGCGCCGTCCACACCGTCAACGCGACGGAGAGCGACCCCGTCGAGGCCGTGCAGACCCTCACCCACGGCGGCGCCCACGTCTCCGTCGACGCCGTGGGCATCGCCGAGGCCTGCCGGAACTCCGTGCGCTCCCTGCGCACCCGCGGCCGCCACCTCCAACTCGGCCACACCACCGGCGCGGAGCAGGGCGACGTCCCTCTCCCCGTCGACGTCATGCTGGTCAAGGAGCTGGAGTTCCGGAGCGCCTTCGGCATGCAGGCCCAGCGCTTCGGCACCATGCTCGCCATGATCGAGTCCGGTCGCCTCCACCCCGGCCGGATCGTCTCCCGCACCGTCGGCCTGGGCGGGGCGGGCACCGTCCTGGCGGAGCTGGCCGCGTACGGCCCGACCGGCGTGGTGGTGATCGACGACTTCCGCTCCTGAGCCGACCGAAACCCGTTCGACGGCTGATCCGACCGCTCCTGAGCCGACCGGAACCCGTTCGATTGCTGAGCCGACCGAAACCCGCTCGACGCGGTTCCCCGCCGGACGGGATCCTGCGGGCATGGAGTTCTTCTTCCACCACCGTGACCGGCCCGACTCCGGAACGCTCCGCTGGGAGCTGCGCGAGGAGCACTGGTCCTACATGGACCGGTACGCGGCGGAGATGACCGCCCGTGGCCCGACCCTCTCCGAGGACGGCAGCACGCTCACCGGCAGCGTGCACATCGTCGACCTGCCGGACCCGGCCACCGCCCGGGCGTTCGCCTTCGACGAGCCCGGCTACCAGGCCGGCGCCTACCGCGACGTGCTGGTCAGGCGCTGGCGCAACCTGCTGGGCCGCACGATGTGGGAGTTCCCCGGCGGCCGGACCGGCGGCAACCGCTACCTGGTGCTCGGCCTCGGCGCGGGGCCGGCCGCCGACCTCGCGGTGCCGCCGGACCGGGCGGAGGACCTGATCGCCTACGGGCCGCTGCTGTCCGACGACGGCACCGCCTGGCTGGGCACGGCGGCGCTGGTCCGGGCGGCCGGCCCGGAGGCGGCGCGGGCCGTGCTGACCCGGGACCGGTACGCCGTCGTCGAGGTGCACCCCTGGCAGTTCGGGGGCCGACCGTCCTGAGCCCCCGGGGCCGTCCCGGCCAGGTGCAATCGGCGGTAAATCGGGTGCAGCACGGGTAATTTGACGGCGAAGCGCTTTGGCTCGATCCGTTTCTGTGTTTCGCTGGCCGCTCCATGCCTGTCGAACACGGACCGAACGGTCCCGGAGCCGGGGGACGCACCATGGCCGAGCACGTCGAGCAGCAGCCGGACGCCGGGGAGCCGCCGTCGGGCGGTCGGGCCGCCGCCCGCAAGGCCACCGGGGGTGCCGGGGGCGCCGGGGGACCCAAGGGCTCCCCGCTGCTGATCGCGGGCCGGGTGGCGGCCTGCACGGTCGGCTTCGCGGTGTTCGCGGCCAGCGGGGTGGTCTGGTACGAGTACACCTCGCTGACCGACGGGATGACCACCTCCAGCGCCATCGAGCAGACCAGCAAGGACGCCCCCAAGCACCTGGACAACTCGGTCAACCTGCTGCTGATCGGCCTGGACAGCCGGAAGAACATGGACGGTTCGGACGTCGACCCGGCGATCGTCCAGAACGACCTGCACGCCGGCGCCGACTCCAGCATCGGCGGCTACAACACCAACTCGCTGATCCTGCTGCACATACCGGCCAACGGCGGCAAGGTGCAGGGCGTCTCGATCCCCCGCGACGACTACGTCATGACGTACGGCGCGGACGGCAGGGAGGCGGGCATGGCCAAGATCAAGGAGGCCTACGGCAACGCCAAGGAAGCGTTCAACGGCAGCGCCAAGGCCAAGGGGCTCAAGGGGGCCGACCTGGAGAAGGCCGGCCGGGACGCGGGCCGGGCGGCGACCATCCGGACCGTGCAGAAGTTCGTCGACCAGCCGGTGGACCACATCGCCGAGGTCAACCTGATGGGCTTCTACGACATCGCCAAGGTGCTCCAGCCGATCGAGGTCTGCCTCACCCACCCGGTGAACGACCCGATCATCGCCAGGACCCCCGGCCACGAGGGCGGCGGCACCGGCCTCAAGCTCCCGGCCGGCCGCAGCAAGCTGGACGCCGCCACGGCGCTCTCCTTCGTCCGCCAGCGCCACAACCTCGACGACGGCCACGGGAACTCGGACGACTTCGCCCGTACGCACCGTCAGCAGGCCTTCATCTCCTCGGTGATGCACAACCTCAAGAGCCAGGGCGTGGTCGGCGACCTCGGGGCGATGCAGAAGCTGTTCGGGGTGGTCCAGCAGGACCTGGTGATCGACAACCAGTGGAACGTCCTGGACTTCGCCGAGCAGGCCCCGGCGCTCACCGGCGGGAACGTGGAGTTCAACACCCTGACCTTCGACCGGGAGGACAAGAGGAACGGGCAGGCCGTGAACATCGTCACCCCGTCCAAGATTCAGAAGGTGGTCAAGCAGGTCTTCGGCTACGCCGACGCGGCCGCCCCCGCACCCGCCCCGAGCGACCCGCCGGCGGGCGGGGCGACCCCGGCGACCCCGGCCGCCACGACGACGTCCCCGGCCCCCGCCCAGGCCGCCGCCCCGGCCACCGTGGACGTGTACAACGCCTCCTCCGCCGCCGGGGTGTCCTCCGCCAACGAGGCCAAGGTCCTGGTCGGGCTGGGCTTCAAGCAGGGGGTGACCGGCCCGGCGCACACCCGGCCGAAGACCACCACGGTCGGCTACGGCAAGGGCGCCAAGGAGGCCGCCGACCAGATCGCGGCCCGCTACGGCGTCACCGCCGCCGAGTCCGCCTCGGCCGGGGCCGGCCACGTCGTGGTCACCCTCGGCACCTCCTTCGACGGCGTCGCCTCCGACCGGCCCGCCGCCCCGAGCGCGGCGCCGAGCGACCCGACCGCCAACCTGCCGATGCAGGGCCCCAAGGTCGAGGCCCAGTCCGACGGCGGCATCCCCTGCGTGTTCTGACCCGCCCGGCGCCGGCCGGCCCGGTCCGGCCGGGGACGGGGGCGGTCCGTCCCGGGACGGACCGCCCGGATCGGGCGTTATCGGACGGTCTGTAGCGGGATCATCCCGTCGCCCCCGGGTCATTGGTGTACCGAAGGTCAGTGTTCTTATCTGATCTCAATATGATCGGAAACCGCGATCGTCGGTCTGTACCGACCTTCGTACGTACAACCCGGGGACGGTTCGGCCCGTCTCCCCGTGTGCGGTGCGCCAGATCGTCCGGGGCGTCGCTTCCGTCGGTGAAAGGTACGCGCATGGCAGGTCGCAGGGGCGAGAGCCCGGCTCGGGACGAGGGCGCGCCCGAGGCGCTCCCGACGCAGGACGCGGCGGGCGGCGTGCCCGCCCCGCGCTCCGGCGGCCGGGCCGAGGCCCGCCGCGCCGCCCAGGGCAAGGGCGGCGGTGGCAGGGACGGGGGCGGCAGGGACGGGGGCGGCGGATCCCGGCCGGACGGCGCCGGCGGCGGACGGGCGGCGGCGCGGCGCAGTGCCAAGCCCAAGAAGAACGTGAAGAAGATCGTCGCCTGGTCGGCGGCCGGGGTGCTGGTGCTGATCGCGGGCACCGGCGGGGCGATCTACTACAAGCTGAACGCCAACATCAAGTCCTTCGACGCCGACGCGATAGCCACCGACCGCCCGCCCGAGGCCAAGGCCGACGCGGACGGCAACAAGCCGGTGAACGTCCTGCTGATCGGCTCCGACAGCCGGGGCGGCAACAACTCCGACCTCGGCGGCGGCGAGGACGGCGGCGCCCGCTCGGACACCACGATCCTGCTGCACGTCTACGCCGACCACAAGCACGCCGTCGGCATCTCGATCCCGCGCAACGCGATCGTCCAGATACCGTCCTGCAAGCTGCCGAACGGCAAGTGGACCAAGGGCGGCAACGACCTGTTCAACGCCGCCTTCTCGGTCGGCGGCAGCGACGGCGGCAACCCGGCCTGCACCCAGAACACGATCGAGAAGCTCACCGGCATCCGGGTCGACCACACCATGGTGGTCGACTTCAACGGCTTCTCCGCGATGACCAAGGCCGTGGACGGCGTGGACATCTGCCTGCCGAAGCCGATCTACGAGGGCGACATCAACCCCAATCTGCACAAGAAGGGCAACCTCGTCCTCCCGCAGGGCAAGCAGACCGTCCAGGGCCAGCAGGCGCTCGACTACGTGCGGCTGCGGCACGGCATCGGCGACGGCTCCGACATCGGCCGGATGAAGCGCCAGCAGGCCTTCATGAGCTCGCTCGCCACCAAGATGAAGAAGGACGGGCTGAGCCCCACCAACCTGCTGCCGATGGCCGACGCGGCGACCAAGTCGCTGACCGTCGACCCGGGGCTGGACTCGGCCCAGAAGCTGGTCTCCTTCGGCCTGTCGCTCAAGAACATCGACATGCACGACCTCAAGTTCGTGACGGCGCCCTGGCGCTACCGCACCCAGGACGCCAACATCGACCTGGTCCAGCCGGACGCCAACAAGCTCTGGGAGACCCTCAAGGCCGACCAGACCATCGACGGCCAGAACGCCACCGGCCAGCAGCCGGACGCCGCCGCGAGCACCGGCGCGACCCCCGCCCCGACGGCGGCCGGGCCCAGCACGCCCGCCGCCCCGGCCGGGGACGCCGCCAACGCGGCGGTCAAGGTCTCGGTGTACAACGGCACGCTGGTCAACGGCCTGGCCGGCAAGGCCACCGAGCAGCTGAAGGGCGCCAAGTACACGGCGAGCACGGCCGGCCAGGCGGCCGGCACCAAGTACAAGACCACCACGATCGAGTACGGCACCGGGCAGAAGGCGAACGCCGAGAAGCTCGCCGCGCTGTTCCCGGGCGCCAGCCTCGAAACCGGCACCGGCAAGGGCATCAACGTGATCGTCGGCCAGGACTTCGCCGCGGCCAACGGCATGGGCGCCGGTGCGCCGAGCACCGCCGGCCCCTCGGCGCCGCCGCAGCCGCTGCCCACCACCGTCACCAACGAGGCCCGCTCCGCGGACGACGACATCTGCGCCAACACCACCTACGGCAGCGGCGGCTGACCGCATCCGCCGTCGACCGCACCCGCCGTCGACCGCACGACCCCGGGGCGCGCCCGCCCCGGGGTCGTGCCATCGTGGGCCGGGGAGGGACCGGTCACCGAGAGGCGGACCCCATGCCCGAGATCGCCCTGCAGTTCGACATCGCCGCGCCCCGCGACGCCGTCCTCGCCGCGCTCGACACCCACGACGGGCTGACCGCGTGGTGGACCACGGCCGTGGACCGCGAGGGCGACGTGCTGCTCTTCGACTTCCCCGGCGTCCCCGAGCCGTTCCGGCTGCGCCGCGAGCGGGCCGACCGGGACCGGGTGCTCTGGGCCAACGCGGGGGCCTTCCCGCCGCACTGGGCCGGCACCTGGATCAGCTGGGACCTCGAGGACCAGCCCGGCGCGTCCGACCGCACCCGGCTGCTGTTCCGGCACGGCGGCTGGCAGCCCGGCAGCGAGGCGGGCGTCCCGATGGTCGCCGGGACCTGGGCCGAACTGCTGGTCCGGCTCAAGGACTACGCGCAGAGCGGCACGGCGCAACCGTACTTCGTCACCACCCTGCGCCACGACGAGCAGTGACCGCCGCCCTCCCGGGATGCGACCGGCCCTCCCGGCACGCCGCCCCGGAGAGGCCCGGCGCCGCCCGTGCGTGCCCCCGTGCGCGCCCTCGCCCGCCAGGGCGCCGTCCGGTGGCGGGAACGCGGTGGTGGGCCGAAGGTGGGCGGTGTACCTCCGTCGTACCGCCGTCCGCGCGGACGGCCGTACCGGTCGGGCCGGGCCCCGCCCGCCCGACGACCACAGCCGGCCAGCAGCGCCTCCGGGAGGCCAGCAATGCCCCTAGTGACCGATCCGTACCAGCCCGGCACCCCGTGCTGGATCGACCTGATGGCGAGCGACCAGCAGGCCGCGCTCGACTTCTACCGCGACCTGTTCGGCTGGCAGGGCGAGGTCGGCCCGGCCGAGTTCGGCGGTTACGCCGTGTGCACCCTCAACGGCCGTCCGGTCGCCGGGATCATGGCGCAGTCGGCGCCCGAGGGCCAACCGCTGCCGCCCGTCGCCTGGACCACCTACCTGGCCTCGGACGACGCCGACGCCGCCGGGGCGGCCATCGCCGAGGCCGGCGGCACCGTCTTCTTCCCGCCGATGGACGTGGGCACGATCGGCCGGATGCTGGTCGCCACCGATCCGACCGGCGCGGTCTTCGGCGTCTGGCAGGCGATGGACTTCATCGGTGCGGGTGTGGTCAACGAGCCCGGCGCGCTGGTCTGGAACGAGCTCAACACCGCCGACACCGGGGCCGCCGGGCGCTTCTACCAGCCGGCCCTCGGGCTGCGCCCGGCCACCATCCAGGGCATGGACGGCTACTTCTCGCTGAACGTCGGCGACCGCACGGTGGGCGGCATGCAGGGGATCCCCGGCTACCTGGCGCCCGGCACCCCCTCGCACTGGATGGCGTACTTCCTGGTGGACGACGCCGACTCGGTGGTGGACGCCCTGGTCAAGGCGGGCGGCTCGGTGATCCAGCCGCCGTTCGACATGCAGGCCGGCCGGATGGCCGTGGTCAACGACCCGCAGGGCGCGGTCTTCGCGGTGGTCCAGTCGCCCGAGGCGCAGTTGCCCGACTCTCCCTGAGCCCGCCCGCCGTCCCGCGCGGCGGGGACCGGAAGCCGCCCTTCCCGCGACGCGCCGCCGGGAATGGGCGGCATCCCCGGCGTTCCCGGGGCAGACTGCACCCATGCTGGGGCTACCGGACGACATCCGCGCTTTCCTCTTCGACCTCGACGGGGTGCTCACCCAGACCGCAACCGTGCACGCCGCGGCCTGGAAGGACACCTTCGACGCCTTCCTGCGCGCCGAAGCGGCCCGCACCGGTGGGCAGTTCACCCCGTTCGACGCCGTCGCCGACTACGACACGTACGTGGACGGCCGTCCGCGCCTGGACGGCACCCGCGCGTTCCTGCACAGCCGGGGCATCGACCTCCCCGAGGGCACCGAGGACGACCCGCCGAACTCGCGCACCGTGCAGGGCATCAGCCGGGCCAAGAACGACACCGTGCTGCGGCTGATCCGCGAGCAGGGCGTCGCGCCGTACCAGGGCTCGGTCGCCTACGTGCACCGGCTGCGGGCGCTCGGACTGCCCCGCGCGGTGGTCTCCTCCAGCGCCAACTGCCGTGACGTGCTGCGCTCGGCGGGCATCCTGGACCTCTTCGACGTGATCGTGGACGGCGTGGTCGCCAAGGAGCGGGAACTGCCCGGCAAGCCCGCCCCGGACACCTACCTGTACGCCGCCCGCGCGCTCGGCGTCGAACCCGCGCACGCCGCCGTCTTCGAGGACGCGCTCGCCGGGGTCGCCTCCGGCCGGGCCGGCGGCTTCGGCGCCGTGGTCGGGGTCAACCGCACCGGGCAGGCCGCCGAACTGCGCCGCGACGGCGCCACCGTGGTCGTCGACGACCTCGCCGAGCTGCTGGGGGATGACACCGCATGAGTCCCGCCGACAACTTCACCATCGACCCCTGGCAGATCACCGAGCACGGCGTCGACCCGGCCTCGCTGGCCCGCGCCGAGTCCGTCCTGGCGCTCTCCAACGGCCACATCGGCCTGCGCGCCAACCTGGACGAGGGCGAGCCGCACGGCCTGCCCGGCACCTACCTCAACGGTGTCTTCGAACTGCGCCCGCTGCCCTACGGCGAGGGCGGCTACGGCTACCCGGAGTCCAGCCAGAGCGTCATCAACGTCACCAACGGCAAGATCATCCGACTGCTGGTGGACGACGAGCCCTTCGATCTTCGCTACGGCGAACTCGTCGGCCACACGCGGTGGTTGGACTTCCGCGAGGGCGTGCTGCACCGCGACTGCGAATGGACCTCGCCGGCCGGCCGGACCATCCGGGTGCGCTCCTCGCGGCTGGTCTCGCTCACCCAGCGGGCCATCGCCGCCGTCGAGTACAGCGTCGAGGCGGTGGACGGGCCGGTGCGGATCGTGCTCCAGTCCGAACTGGTGGCCAACGAGCAGCTGCCCGGCGGCCCCGAGGGCGACCCGCGCGCCGCCGCCGTCCTGGAGGCACCGCTGCAGCCCGAGGGGCACCACGCCACCGGCACCAAGGCCGTCCTGGTGCACCGCACCCGGTTCAGCGGCATCCGGGTCGCCGCCGGGATGGACCACGTCATCGAGGGGCCCGCGCGGCTGGACACCGTCGCCGAGGCCGAGCCCGACCACTGCCGGATCAGCGTCACCACCGTGCTCGAACCCGGACAGCGGCTGCGGCTGGTCAAGTTCATGTCCTACGGCTGGTCCGGCACCCGCTCGCTGCCCGCCGTCCGGGACCAGGTCGAGGCCGCGCTGAACGCCGCCCGGTACACCGGCTGGGACGGCCTGGTCGCCGAACAGGCCGACTTCCTCAAGGAGTTCTGGGAGACCAGCGACATCGAGATCGAGGGCGACGTCGAACTCCAGCAGGCCGTCCGGTTCGCCGTCTTCCACGTCCTCCAGGCCGGCGCCCGCAGCGAGGAACGCGCCATCCCCGCCAAGGGGTTGACCGGCCCCGGCTACGACGGCCACAGCTTCTGGGACACCGAGACCTTCGTCCTGCCCGTCCTCACCTACTGCCTGCCCAGCGCCGTCAACCAGGCCCTGCGCTGGCGGCACACCACCCTCCCGCTGGCCCGCGAACGCGCGGCCCAACTCGGCCTGGCCGGAGCGGTGTTCCCCTGGCGCACGATCCGCGGCGAGGAGTGCTCCGGGTACTGGCCGGCCGGCACCGCGGCCTTCCACATCGGCGCCGACATCGCCACCGCCGTCGCCCGCTACGTCCGGGCCACCGGCGACGAGGAGTTCGAGCGCGCGTACGGCCTCGAACTGCTGGTGGAGACCGCCCGGATGTGGCGCTCGCTCGGCCACCACGACGCCGCCGGGAAGTTCCGGATCGAGGGCGTCACCGGGCCCGACGAGTACAGCGCCGTCGCCGACAACAACGTCTACACCAACCTGATGGCCCAGACGAACCTGCGCGCCGCCGCCGAGGCCGCCGTCCGCCACCCGCGCGAGGCCGACGAACTCGGCGTCGACACCGAGGAGACCGCCGCCTGGCGGGACGCCGCCGCCGCGATGTACATCCCGTACGACGAGGACCTCGGCGTCCACCCGCAGGCCGACGGCTTCACCCACCACCAGGTCTGGGACTTCGAGTCCACCCCGCCGGAGAACTACCCGCTGCTGCTGCACTACCCGTACTTCGACCTGTACCGCAAGCAGGTCGTGAAGCAGGCCGACCTGGTGCTCGCCATGCAGGTCCGCGGCGACGCCTTCACCGACGAGCAGAAGGCCCGCAACTTCGCCTACTACGAGCGGCTGACCGTCCGCGACTCCTCGCTCTCCGCCTGCACCCAGGCCGTGATCGCCGCCGAGGTCGGCCAACTCGACCTCGCCTACGACTACACGGCCGAGGCCGCCCTGATGGACCTCCACGACCTCGGCGGCAACACCCGCGACGGCCTGCACATGGCCTCGCTCGCCGGGGCCTGCATCGCCCTGGTGGCCGGCTTCGGCGGACTGCGCGACCACAGCGAGACGCTCGACTTCCGGCCCCGGCTCCCGCCGGGCCTGATGCGGCTGAGCTTCTCGCTGCTGGTCCGCGGGCAGCTCCTCGGCGTCCGGATCGGCCACGAGGGCACCACCTACACGCTGCGCCGCGGCGAGGTGATCCACCTGCGGCACGACGGCGAGACGGTCCAGGTGAAGGCCGGCTCCCCGGTGACCCTGCCGACGGCCGTCCCGCCCGCGCAGGAACGCTGCGCCCAGCCCCCGGGCCGGGAGCCCGCCCGCCGTCAGCCCCAGGCCGGCCTGGTCGCGGGCAAGCTCGGCCAGCAGGACCACCTCGCGGCCGAGTAGCCGCACCCCGCGCGGGGCCGCCCGGCCCCGCGCGGCCCGTCCGCCCGTCCGCCCGTCCGCCCGCCCGTCCGCCCGTCCGCCCATCCGCCCGTCCATCCGCTCACCCGTTCGACCCGCCCCGTGTGCGCGCGCCCCGGCCCGGCCGGAGGCTGCAGGTGACCTGTGGCGAGCGAAGGGACGTGCCCGTGGCGACCGTGGCCGAACAGATGGTGGAGGTGCTCCGGCAGGCCGGGGTGGAGCGGGTGTACGGCGTGGTCGGCGACAGCCTCAACCCCGTCGTCGACGCCATCCGGCGGGCGGACGGCATCAGCTGGGTGCACGTGCGCAACGAGGAGGCCGGCGCCTTCGCGGCCGCCGCCGAGGCCGAACTCAGCGGCCGGCTGGCGGTCTGCGCCGGTTCCTGCGGCCCCGGCAACACCCACCTGATCCAGGGCCTGTACGACGCCCAGCGCAGCGGCCTGCCCGTCCTCGCGCTCGCCTCGCACATCCCGTCCGGCCAGATCGGCACCGGCTTCTTCCAGGAGACCCACCCCGAGCGGGTGTTCACCGACTGCAGCAACTGGTGCGAGATGCTCTCCGCCCCCGCCCAACTGCCCCGGCTGCTGCGGATCGCGATCCAGCACGCGCTCGGCTCGCACGGCGTCTCGGTGCTGGCCTTCCCCGGGGACGTCGCCGCCCTCCCGGCCGCCGGGCCGACCGGCACCAGCCACTTCCTCACCGAGCAGGCCGTCGCCGCGCCGCCCTGGTCGCAGGTGCAGGAGCTGGCCCGGCTGCTGAACGCGGCCCGCCGGGTGGCCCTGTTCTGCGGCGCCGGGGTGCGCGCGGCGCACGCCGAGGTGATGGCGGTCGCGCAGGCGCTGAACGCGCCGGTCGGGCACTCGCTGCGCGGCAAGGAGTGGATCCAGTACGACAACCCGTACGACGTCGGGATGAGCGGGCTGCTCGGCTACGGGGCCTGCCACGAGGCGCTGCACTCGGCCGACCTGGTGCTGCTGCTCGGCACCGACTTCCCGTACGACTCCTTCCTCCCGCAGGCGCACACCGTGCAGGTGGACCACGACGCGACCCGGCTGGGCCGGCGCAGCGCGTTGGAGCTGGCCGTGCACGGGGACGTCGCGGCGACCCTGCGGGCGGTCCTGCCGCTGCTGGACGCCAAGCCGGACCGCTCCTTCCTGGACGGCATGCTGCGCAAGCACTGCAAGTCGCTGGAGGACGTGATCGGCGCCTACACCCGGGACATCGACAAGCACCTGCCGATCCACCCGGAGTACGTGGCCTCGGTGCTGGACGACGTGGCGGCGGAGGATGCGGTGTTCACCGTGGACACCGGCATGAACAACGTGTGGGCCGCCCGCTACCTCCAGCCGAACGGCCGCCGCCGGGTGATCGGCTCCTTCCTGCACGGTTCGATGGCGAACGCCCTCCCGCACGCGATCGGCGCCCAACTGGCCTGCCCGGGGCGGCAGGTGATCGCGATGGCGGGGGACGGCGGGATCGGCATGCTGCTCGGCGAGCTGCTCACGGTGGCCAAGCACCGGCTGCCGGTGAAGACGGTGGTCTTCAACAACGGCGCGCTCGGGATGATCAAGCTGGAGATGCTGGTCTCCGGCTACCCGGAGTTCGAGATCGACAACGGCGACGTGGACTACGCGGGCATCGCCCGGGCGATGGGCATCCCGGCGAAGCGGGTCACCGAGCCGGCCCGGGTCCGCGAGGTGCTGGCGGAGGCGCTGGAGCGGCCCGGCCCGGCGCTGGTGGACGTGGTCACCGACCCCAACGCGCTGTCCATCCCGCCGCGGATCACCGCCGCCCAGCTGAAGGGCTTCGCGCTGGCGGCCGGGAAGACCGTGCTCTCGGGCGGGGTCGGGCGGATGGTCGACCTGGCGCGCAGCAACCTGCGCAACGTGCCCAGGCCGTAACGGCCCGCGCAACGGACCGGCCGCGCCGAACGCCCCTTGCCTCTGAGGCAAATTTCTTGCCCACGGGGCAGGCCGGGTGTCCACTGGTCACATGACCACCAGCTCCACCGGCACCCCCGCCGACGGCGACCACAGCGACGACCAGGAGGTCGCGGGCCTCGCCGCCCGCCTCCGCGAGCACCGGCTCAGCAGCCGGCTCACCCTGGAGGTCGCGGCGGGCCGGATCGGTCTCTCCCCAGCCTATCTGTCCCGACTGGAGACCGGCCGCCGCCAGCCCTCGCTGCCCGTGCTGCTCGGCCTCGCCCGCGCCTACGGCACGTCCGTCTCCGGGCTGCTCGGCGAGGCCATGGTCGAACCGGACCCGGTGGTCCGCGGCGGCGCCATCGAGCCCGGCCGGGCCGGCGGGTGGGGCTACCGTCGGGCGGGCGCCCCCGGTCGCGCCATGCAGGCCCTGCGGGTGCACGTGCCGCCGGGCGTCCAGGACTCGGTGGTCCGGGTGCACCCCGGCGAGGAATGGCTGTACGTGCTGCGCGGCGAGCTGCGGGTCACCCTCGGCGACCGCGTCCACGTCCTCGGCCCCGGCGACTCCGCGCACTACGACTCGCTCACCCCGCACTGCATCGCCGCCGAGTCCGACTCCGGCGTCGAGCTGCTCTTCGTCCACACCCTGCTGCAGAGCCCCGGCGGCGAACTCTGCCTCGGCGGCGGCCCCGCCGCCGTCCACTGACCCGCCGTCAGCACACCCGGAGGAGATCACCATGGCCGATCCCACCACCGCCGGTCCCACCACCGCCGACCCCGCGCCCGCGGCTCCCGACACCGCGGCCGGCCCGAAGACCGTCGACGCCGGCAAGTGGGCCAACAAGCGGGTCTACCACCGTCTGGTGATCTACACCGTGGGCTGCCACCTCTTCGCCGGGTTCATCATCCTGCTGTTCGAACTGGGCACCCGCAACAAGTAGGCCGCCCCTCCTGCCGAGCGCCCGCCCCCGCTTCCCCCGTCGGGGCGGGCGCTCTCCCTCACGCCGTGCGCAGCACGCCGCAGAGGGCCTCCAGGGCGGCCGGGAAGGCGTGCTCCGGCGGAGTCCCGTACCCGATCACCAGGGCGGGCGCGGCGTCCTCCGCGGTCGCCGGGTCGACGCGGTGCGAGGCGAGGCCGCTGAGGGCGAGTCCGGCGGCCTCGGCGCGGGCCAGCAGCTCGGCCTCCGGCGTTGCGCCGGGCGGGAGTTGGAGCACGGCGTGCAGACCGGCCGCGATGCCGGTGACCTCGACGTGCGGGGCGTGCTCGGCGAGGGTGGCGACCAGCCGGTCGCGGCGGCGCCGGTAGTGCAGCCGGCAGCGCCGCACGTGCCGGTCGTACGTCCCGGAGGTGATCAGTTCGGCGAGCGTCAGCTGGTCGAGCACCGGGGACATGACGTCGGCCAGCGCCTTCAGCCGGGCGACCGGTTCGACCAGCGCGTCCGGCAGGGCCAGCCAGGCCAGCCGCAGACCGGGGGCGAGGCTCTTGGCGGCCGTCCCGGCGTACACCACCCGCTCCGGGTCGAGCGCCTGCATCGCGCCGAGCGGCTGCCGGTCGTAGCGGAACTCCCCGTCGTAGTCGTCCTCGACCACGTACCGGTCCTGTTCCCGGGCCCACCGCACCGCGGCCGCCCGCCGCTCGGCGGACAGCGGTGCCCCGGTGGGGTACTGGTGGGCGGGGGTGAGCAGCACGGCGCCGCAGCGGGCGTCCAGCCGGTCGACCAGCGCGCCGTCGCCGTCCAGCGGCAGCGGGACGGGGGCGAGCCCGGCGGCCCGGGCCACCGCGTGCTGCGGCGGCAGCCCGTACCCCTCGACCGCCAGGGCCCGCGCCCCGCGCTCCCGCAGGGCCGCGCAGAGCAGGCCGAAGCCCTGCTGGAACCCGTTGCAGACGAGCAGGTGGTCCGGGTCGGTGCGGACGCCGCGGACCCGGGCCAGGTAGTGGGTGAGCGCCTCGCGCAGCTCGATCCGGCCGAGCGGGCCGCCGTAGCCGAGCGCCTCGTGCGGGGCGGTGGCCAGGGCGCGGCGGGCGGCGGCGAGCCAGGCGGTGCGGGGGAACAGCGAGAGGTCCGGCCGGCCGGCCATCAGGTCGTGCCGGACGGCGGGCCGCACCTGCGCCGGGGCGGCCCGCTCGCCCCGCACGGGCACGGACCGCCGGGCGACCGTCGTGCCCGAGCCCTGCCGGGAGCTGAGCCAGCCCTCGGCGCTGAGCTGCCCGTACGCCTCCACCACGGTGTTGCGGGCGATGCCGAGGTCCTCGCCCAGCGCCCGGGAGGACGGCAGCCGGGTGCCGGGGGCCAGCCGCCCGTCCAGGACGGCCTCCCGCAGCGCGTCCTCCAGCGCGGCCCGCAGCCCGGCGCCGGCCGCCCGCCGCTCGGTGAGATCCAGGTGCAGGTCGCCGCCGAAGGCGGTCCAGGAGCCGTTCACGGGCCCCATTCTGGCGTGGCCGGGAGTCACCGGGTGGCGCCGGCCGGCTCCTCGCCGGCGGTGTCGACGCGGTGGAAGAAGACCCCGCCCCCGAACGCCCGCGGGCCGCCCGGCAGGTGTGCCGGACGGCCCGCGGGCGGGGAGGGCTCAGAGCGACAGGTAGATCGCGCTGCCGACGCCGGCCAGGAAGCAGTAGACCGCGAACGGGGTGAGGCTGCGGGTCTCGAAGTACTTGGTGAGGAAGCGCACCGAGATGTAGCCGGCCACGAAGGCGGCGACGCTGCCGGCCGCGACCGGGCCGAGGACGCCGGAGTTCTCCGGCTTGAACAGCTCGGGCACCTTGAGGACCGAGGCGGCCAGGATGACCGGGGTGGCGAGCAGGAAGGAGAACCGGGCGGCGTCCTCGTGGTGCAGCCCGCGCAGGATGCCGGCGCTCATGGTGACGCCGGAGCGGCTGATGCCGGGGAACAGGGCGAGGATCTGGGCGGAGCCGATCCAGGCGCCCTGGACGAAGCTGAGCTTGGTCAGCCGGGCGTCGGAGGCGATCGCCGGGTCCAGGCCGGGCTCGTCGACGGGCGGGGCGGCGTGTCCGGCCCGGCGGCGACCGGTGCCGCCGCGCTTGAGGCGTTCGGCGCCGAGCAGCACCAGCCCGTTGAGGGCCAGGAAGACCGCGGCGGGGACGGGCTTGCCGAGCGCGTGCCGCAGCGCCTTCTCCAGCACGAGGCCGGCCACGCCGACCGGGATGGTGGAGATGATGAGCAGCCAGGTGAGCCGCTCGTCCCGGGTCTCCACCCGGCGGTGCCGGATCGAGCTGACCAGGCCGCTGACCACCCGGACCCAGTCCCGCCAGAAGAACACCACCAGGGCGAGCGCGGTGGCCAGGTGGAGGGCGACCAGGGCGGCGAGGTAGGAGGAGCCGTCGGCGGTCATGTCGAGGTCCTGCTGGATCTTCCCGCCGATCACGGCCGGGAGCAGGATGCTGTGGCCGAGGCTGGAGACCGGGAAGAGTTCCGTGACACCCTGCAGCAGGCCGACGCCTATCGCTTCGGGGTAGGTCAGGGTGGACATCGCGCACCTTCGCTCTGGGGGGGGGGGGGGGTGGGGCCGTGCTCTGCGGCCGGCCGATTCCGGTGGCCCCCGCGAAGCTACTACGGGCATGTAGACGCCCGGCAGTCCCGCTGCCAGAAATTCATCGAGCGTATGTCCGGGTGTCACCGCCCCCAGGTGCCACCGCTCCCGGGGTGTCACCGCCCCCGGGCATCACCGGTCCCGCCCGCCACCGGCCCCGAGCCGCCGGACCAGCAGGCCGGTGACGGCGCCCGGCAGACCGCCCGGCAGGCCGTCCGGCACCGCCCGGTGCACGGCGCCGCCGAGCAGCACCCCGGTGGTCGCCGCGAGCGGGGCGCCGCCGAGCAGCAGGGCGACGGTGAGCGCGGCGCTGAGCCGGGGTCGGCGGTCCATCGTGGGCCTCCATCGGCGAGGGGACGACGGATGCCCACGGTGCCGCCTCCCGCAGCGTCAGGTTCAAGTCCTGTTCGGGAGCCCCCGGTTCAGGGCGCCGCCGGCCGCTACCCGCCGCCACCCGGAGCCGTCCGCGGGCACCGGGGCGGTCGCGAAGTCGTAGCGCAGCAGCTCCGGGCCGAGGGCCAGCAGGGAGATCGAGGAGGACCCCCAGATCCGGCCGTCGCCGAAGTCCCGGCGCTGGATCAGCGCGGCGTCCCCGTCCGGCGCCAGCCCGTCGCCGGTGACGATCGGCAGCCAGTCGCCCCAGGCCCGTCCGGTGGGTCCGTCGGCGGTCGGCTCCGGTCGGGGCGCGGCCCGGAAGCGGGCCCGGAAGTGGTCGGCGCGGGCGGCCATCAGGGCGCGGATCCGCTCGGAGGCGGTCCGGTTCTCGGCCGTCCCCTCCAGTCCGTCGTTGAGCACCACGCTGAGCCCGGTGGGCAGTTCGCGCTCGGTCAGCCGGCCGCCGCCCCAACTGGTGACCCGGGCGCCGTCCGGGTCGACCAGGACGAGGTGGAAGGGGTCGTAGCGGGTGGGGTCGAGGTGCCCGAGGCCGCCCTCGCGGACGGCGGTGAGCGGCAGTTCGCCGCGGCTGAGCCGGGTGTCGGCGGGGGCGAGCGGGCCGAAGCCGTTCAGCAGGCAGGCGGCGGTGCGCCGGGCGGGGTCGACGGCCAGCCAGGTGCCGCCGGCCACGAGGTCCAGGCCGCCGAGCAGTTCGGGCCGCTGCGGCCAGTGGTGGTCCGGTGGCAGCCAGGCGCGGCCGAGGTACTCGTCCCGGACGGAGAGCAGCAGCACGGGGGCGGCCGCATCCGGCTCGATGCTGATGAACGCCGTGCACACGGTCCCGTTCCCCCTGGTCCGTCGTACCGAGGATCCGTCGTACCGAAGATCCACCAGCGATCCTCGCACGCCCGTTCGCCCATCGGAAGTGGCCCAAGGAACCGGGCGTCGAATGCACCAGGGCCACGGGCCAGTGGGCTCCTAGGCTGGCGACCGTGACCACGAACGAGACTGTGAACGAGAACGTGCCCGCCCCCGCCCAGCGCCTCGCGCTGCCGAAGCTCGCCCCCGACTTCTACGAGGCGATGGTCGCCGTGGACCGGGCCGCCCGCCAGGGCCTGGACCCGGTGCTCGCCGAGCTGGTCAAGGTCCACGCCTCGATGATCAACGGCTGTGCGTTCTGCATCGACATGCACGCCACCGACGCCCGCAAGAACGGCGAGCAGGACCACCGGCTGCTCTCCCTCCCGGCCTGGCGCGAGACCCCCTGGTTCACCGCCCGGGAGCGCGCCGCCCTCGCCCTCACCGAGTCGATCACTCTGCTGACCCAGGGGCACGTGCCGGACGCCGTGTACGCCGAGGCGGCCGCCCACTTCGACCAGGTCGAACTGGCCCGGCTGATCGCGCTGATCACCACCATCAACGCCTGGAACCGGATCGGCGTGTCCACCCGCATGAGCCCGGCCGCGAAGTGAGCGGGGCCGTGACGACCGCCCAGCGGGAGCAGGCCCGGCTGCTGCGGGAGCTGCACCGCCCGGGCGAGCCGCTGGTGCTGGCCAACGTCTGGGACGCGGCGAGCGCCCGGCTGGTGGCCGGCGCCGGGGCGCGGGCGGTGGCGACGGCCAGCGCGAGCGTCTCCTGGTCGCTGGGGAGCCCGGACGGCGGCGGCGCCGACCCCGCGCAGGTGCTGGCCCGCACCGCCGAGGTGGTCCGCTCGGTCGACCTGCCGGTCACCGCGGACCTGGAGAGCGGCTACGCGGACACCCCGGCCGGGGTCGGCGGGACGGTCACCGCGCTGCTCGCCACCGGTGCCGTCGGGGTGAACCTGGAGGACGCGGAGTACACCGCGCAGCAGGCCGCCGAGCGGATCGCGGCGGCCCGGGCGGCGGCCGACGCGGCGGGTGTCCCGCTCTTCGTCAACGCCCGCACCGACGTCTTCCTGCACGCCCTGGGCGAGCCCGACGGACGGCTGGACGAGGCGGTCCGCCGGCTGCGGGCCTACGTCGAGGCGGGAGCGGACGGGGTGTTCGTGCCCGGCGTCGCCGACCCGGAGACCATCGCCGCCCTGGTCGAGGCCGTCCCGGCCCCGCTGAACGTGCTGGCCGGCCCCGGCTCCCCGTCGGTCGCCGAGCTGGCGGCGCTGGGCGTGGCCCGGATCAGCCTGGGCCCGGGGCTGGCGAAGGTGGCCTACGCGGCGGTCCGCCGCGCGGCCGAGGAGGTGTACGGGAGCGGCACGTACGGCTCGCTGGACGGCGGGCTGACCTACCCGGAGCTCAACGGCCTCTTCACGGGTTGAGCGGACCGCCCGACCCGTGGAGAACCCGGTGGGAAAACGGGCGGCCGACCGGACGGGGGTCGGTCAGCCGCCCGGTCGGGCCGTGGGCCGGGTCAGCCGATCTGCCCGCTGAGCCCCGGGTGGGACATCTGGTTGGTGCCGATGGCCTCCACCTCGTCGGCGGTGTGACCGACCACCGGGAGCTTGCTCGCGGTGCGCAGGGCGAGGTCGGCGGGGGAGACGGTGAGACCGTCGGTGAGGCCGCCGGTGGCGTCCGGCGAGTCGGCGATCTGGCTGGCGGCGGAGGCCGCGGGGGCGGCGAGCGCGAGGCCCGCCATGGTGAGGGCGGCGAGGGTGGCGAGTTTCTTCATGCCCTGCCGAACGACCCGGGCCGCCCTCAGGTAACCGGGTGACGCCGACCGTCACCCCTCCCCGCCCTCCTTCCGTCCTCCGTCAGACCGTCACCCGCAGCGTCCGCACGCTGTTGCTCACGAACGAACGGATCGGCTCCGGCCGTTCGCCCTCCGCCGGAGCGAGCCCCGGGAACCGCCCGAACAGGTGCCGCAGCGCCGTCTCCGCCTCCAGCCGGGCCAGCCCCGAGCCGAGGCAGAAGTGCGGGCCGTGGCCGAGCGACAGGTGCCGGGCGGGCTGCCGGGTGAGGTCGAAGTGGTCGGCGTCCGGGTAGTGCCCGGCGTCGCGGCCGGCCGCCGCGTACGAGGCGAGCAGCGCCTCGCCGCGCCGGATCACCACGTCGCCGACCTCGATGTCCTCGACGGCGTAGCGCAGCGGGAACTGGCCGACCGGCGAGTCGTAGCGCAGCGTCTCCTCCACCACCGCGGACCACGGCTGCGCGCCGTCCAGCACCAGCCGCAGCTGGTCGGGGTGGGCGAACAGGGCCCGGACGGCGTTGGTGATCAGGTTGAGCGTGGTCTCGTGCCCGGCGACCAGCATCAGCAGCAGGGTGCCGACGACCTCGGCCTCGCTGAGCCGCTGCCGGTCGGGGCCGTGGTCGGCCTCGTGGGCGGCGATCAGGGCCGTGGTCAGGTCGTCGCCGGGTTCGGCCCGCTTGGCCGCCACCACCGAGGCCAGCAGCGCGTTGAGGTCCCGTTGGGCGGCCATCGCCGCCTCCGGGGTGGCCGAGCTGGAGACCAGGGTCTCGGAGAGCGCGTGCAGTTCGTCGTGCTGCTCCGCGGCGAGGCCGAGCAGTTCGCCGATCACCTCGATCGGCAGCGGGTAGGCGAAGTGCTCGCGCAGGTCGAACGGGCCCTCCAGGTCGGCCATCCGGTCCAGCAGGGCGAGGGTGCGGGCCTCGATCGCGGGCGCCAGCGCGGCCGTCCGGCGCGGGGTGAAGGCCTGGCTGACGAGTCCGCGCAGCCGCTTGTGGTCCTCGCCGTCGGCGGTGATCATGCCGGGCACCGCGACGAAGTTGAGCAGCGGCCAGCCGTACGGCAGCCGGCCCTCCCGGAACGTGGTCCACAGCTGGGGGTTCTTGCCGACCCGGGGGTCGGCCAGCAGCGCCTGGAGGGTGTCGTGGTGCGTTACCGCCCAGACCACCACCCCGCCAGGGAGTTCCACCAGGACCGCGGGGCCGGCTGCCCGGAGCCGGGCGTTCTCGTCGTGCTGGTCGCGTCCGAAGGGGTCGAGCCGGACGGGCTCGGGGCGTGCGGGCCCGGCGGGTACGGGCTCGGGGCGGGAGCCGAGGTCGGCGTCGGCGGTGTCCATGCGGGCCTCTCGGGGGCGGGCGGGCGGGGCGGGGTGAAGGCGCTGTACAGCACCGGCAGGGCGAGCAGGGCCCGTGACCACGGCGACGGACGCCAGGCCAGCTCTCCTGCCGGTACGGCCAGTTGGAGGTCCGGCAGGCGGTGCAGCAGGGTCTCGATCGCGGTCTCGACGATGATCCGGGCCGGGTGCTGGGCCGGGCAGACGTGCCGGCCCGCGCCCCAGGCGAGGTGGGCCCGGTTGCCGCCGAGCGAGCCGTGCGCGGCCGCGGCGGCGCCCTGGGCGGCCGGGTCGGCGTTGGCGGCGGCCAGGCCGAGCACCAGCATGTCGCCGGCGTTGATGTACTGGCCGCCGAGCACGGTGTCGCCGGTGGCCCAGCGGCCGGGGAAGTTCTGCGTCGGCGGGTCGCGCCAGAGCACCTCCTCCAGCGCGTCGGAGACGGTCAGCCGGCCACCGGTCAGGGTGGCCCGGAAGCGCCGGTCGGTGAGCAGCAGCCGCAGGGTGTTGCCGATCCAGTTGATGCAGGTCTCGTTGCCCGCGATCATCATCACCACCAGGTGGTGCGCCGCCTCCTCGTCGGTCAGCCCGGCCGGGTGGGCGAGCAGCCAGGAGGTGAGGTCGGCACTGGGGCCGGTGCGGCGCTGCCGGACGAGCTCGGCCAGCGTGGTCTGGAACTCCCCGGCGGCGCGCACCGACTCGGGACTGCTGTCGACGAAGTGGCTGATCAGCTCGATGATCCGGGGCCCGCTGCCGATCGGCAGGCCGATCAGCTGGGTGGAGACCAGCAGCGGCAGCGCCCGGGCGTACTGGCCGATCAGGTCGGCGGTGCCGTCCGGGCCCCAGCTGTCGATCAGGCTGTTGGCGGCGGCCTCGGTGGTCCCGCGCAGCTGCCGGTGGTCGATCTGGGCCAGGGTGTCCGAGACGGCGGCCCGCAGCCGCTGGTGCTCGGCGCCGTCCAGGTTGAGCAGGGTGGGGCGCCAGGCGGTCATCGGCTTCAGCCGCGAGTCGGCGGCCAGCCGGCCCTCGGCGGGGACCCGCCAGTGCCGCGAGTCCTTGGAGAACAGCGCCTCGTTGCGGGTGAGTTCGAGCAGTTCGGGGTAGCCGATGACGAGCCAGGCCTCCACCCCGGGCTCCAGCTCGATCGGCGCGACCGGCCCGTAGCGCTCGCGCAGCCGGGCGTACAGGCCGTGCGGGTCGTCGGCGACCGCCTGCCCGTACAGCGGGGTGAGCGGGACACCGGACGGCAGCCCGCCGCCGTACGGGCCAGGCGCGCCGCCGTACGGGCCCGGCCCGGCGCCGTACGGCGCACCGTGCGCGACCGGGCAGCCGGACGCCTGCGGGGGCTCGGGGGCGGTCACGGCTGGAGCTCCAGCAGCGAGCTGCGGTGCAGGTGGTCGACGAAGTCGATCAGCAGGTCGTAGGACTGCCGCCGGTCCCGGGCGTCGCAGTGCAGGATCGGCACCTCCGGCAGCAGGTCCAGCGCCGAGCGCAGCTCCTCCTCCGGGTAACTCGGCGTGTCCGGGAAGGTGTTGACGGCCACCGCGAACGGGATGCGCTGCTCCTCCAGCCGGCCGAGCACGTCGAAGCTCTCGTCCGGCCGGCGCAGGTCGACCATCGCGATGGCGCCGAGCGCGCCGCGCGACAGGTCGTCCCAGAGCGGCCAGAACCGCTGCTGCCCGGGCGTGCCGAACAGGTACAGCGCGAGCCGGGAGTTGAGCGTGATCCGGCCGAAGTCCAGCGCGACCGTGGTGGTGGTCTTGCCGCTGTGCCCGGTGAGGTCGTCCACGCCGCTGCTGGCGGCGGTCATGGTCTCCTCGGTGCGCAGCGGGGTGATCTCGCTGAGCGAGCCGACCAGGGTGGTCTTGCCGACCCCGAACGGGCCGGTGACCAGGATCTTCACCGCGCCCTGCACCGAGGACGGCAGGTACTGCGGTCCGGCCGGCCGGGAGGCGGGGGCTTCAGCGGAGTTGGCGGAGGCCAACGAGCACCTCTTCCAGGAGGGTTGTGGGCAGGCGTTCGGCCTGCGGTACGGGTGGGAGCACCTGCACGGCGCCGAGGTCCCAGAGGTCGCCGACCAGCACCTTGACGACGCCGAGCGGCAGCCCCAGGTGGGCCGCCACCTCGGCGACGGACAGCAGGCTGTGGCAGAGCCCGAGGATGCGTCGGTGCTCCCGGTTGAGCAGGACGTGCTCGGGCAGGGCCGGGGGGTCGGATAACGCGCTGACCAGGCTCTCGACGGCCAGGTCGGTGCGGGTCGGGCGGCTGCGCCCGCCGGTGATGACGTAGGGCCGGACCGGCCCGTTCACCGGTGTCCCCCCGCCGCGTGGTCGACGCGCGGCGGGCTGGTCAGGTGGGTGCCGATCCGCTCGACCAGGACCTGCATCTGGTAGGCGACCAGTCCGGCGTCGACCGCCTCGCTGGTCACCACGGCCAGGTGGGCGCCGGCCCCGGCGGCGACGATGAACAGGTAGCCGCCGCCGTACTCGATGATGATCTGGCGGGTGGCGCTGCCCGGGCCGCCGAAGCCGGTCGCGACGCCGCGGGCCAGCGACTGCAGCCCGGAGCAGGCGGCGGCGAGCCGTTCGGCGTCCTCGCGGGCGATGTCGGTGCTGCGGCCGATCTCCAGGCCGTCGTTGGAGACGACGACGGCGTGCTGGACCTGGGGGACGGCGATGATGTCGGCGAGCAGCCAGCCGAGATCGGGGGTGGTGGTCATGGAACTCTCCGGGGCGCTGGGGAAGTCGGGGGAAGCGGGGCGGGAACGGTCAGTGCGGGCCGGGTGGGGTCTGGGCCCGGCTGCGGGCGGCGGTGCGGCCGCTGGCCGTCCCGGCCTGGAACATCGCCATGAACGCCTGCGCGTCCCGGGCCGAGCGGTACGGCGGTTCGGGCGGCGGCGGAGCGGCGTGCTGGGCGGGGCGGTTCGCGCGGTCGCGCCGGTGGCTGCGGCGGGGCAGCGGCGGCGGGGCGTCGTCGGCGGGCCGGCCGGTGGGCGGGGTCTCCAGCATCGGGTGCCCGGCCGGGGCGGGGCGCGGGTCGGGGTGGAACGCCCGGTCGTCGGTGAACGCCCGGTCGTCCGGGGCGAGTCCGGGGACGGTGGGCGGCAGCGGTTCGGTGAGCAGCGCGTTCGGCAGCAGCACCACGACGCGCACCCCGCCGTACGGTGAGGGCGCCGAGCTGAGGGTGACCCGGAAGCCGTAGCTCTCGGCGAGCCGGCCGACCGCGGCCAGTCCCAGCTGCGGCACCTCGCCGAGCCGGGAGACCTCCAGGCTGCTGCCCCCGGCGAGCGCGGCGGCGGCCTTGGCCACGGCCTGCTCCGGCATGCCGACGCCGCCGTCGTCGATCTCGATGACCGCGCCGTTGTGCACCGGCATCAGGGTGACGAACACCTGGGTGCTGGGCGGGGAGTAGCGGGTGGCGTTGTCCAGCAGTTCGGCGATGGCGTGGATCAGGGCCTCGGCGGCCGCGCCGACCACCGCGGTCTCGATCCGGCTGCGCACGACCACCCGTTGGAAGGGCAGGATGCGGGACTGGGCGCCGCGCACCACGTCCTCGAGCGAGACCGGCTCCGGCCAGTGCCGGCCGGCCCGGGCGCCGCACAGCACGGCCAGGGTCTGGGCCAGCCGGGCCTGTTGGGCGGCGGCGTGGTCGGCCTTGAGCAGGCCCTCCAGCAGCGCCGGGTCGTCGTGGGTGCGCTCCATCTCGTCGAGCAGGGCCTGCTGGTCGTGGGCCATCACGAGGATCCGGCGGGCGACGCTGAGGAAGGCCCGCTGGGTGGAGGCGGTGTGCTCGTGCTCCTGCTGGACGGCGGCCAGCTCGGCGCCCCGGCGGGAGAGCTCGCCGGCCAGCTGCTCCTGGAGCCGGGCGAGTTCGTCCGCCAGCCGGTCGGCCCGGCCGCGCTGGGTGACGGACACGGCGCGGTACCGCGCGGCGGCCACGAGGGCGAGGACGGCGAGCACGCCGGTAGCCGTTGCGCACCACTGAGTCATCGTCACGCCGCGAATTCTAGGGCGATGATCCTACGAAGGTGTGAACGGATCTCGCCAAGTGACTGGATCTCGTCAATATCGAGTCAATACACCGTCATTCCGCCGTGGTTCGGACCCGATCCCGGGGCTCTGACGAGCCGTCCGGCCGTTCGTCCAGGGTCTTTCGACCCGCTTCGGGGTGACTCGTGGTGGCCGATCGACACCCTGGGATGTGTGGGGCTCGTGTGCAGGATGTTGTTGAACGTGCGACATTCGGTGCGGGTGAACGGTGTCACCGCGGGGACACCACCCGGTGCAGGAGCAACAGCGCCACGTCGTCCGGGCGGGAGCGGCGTTCGGTCACGTTCAGGGTGAGCAGGTCGGCCAGCCGCTCCAGCGCCGGTGCCGGACCGATCCGCCCCGGACCGGTCTGCCGGGCCCACAGCTCCAGCCCGCCCAGCATCCGCTGCACCGACTCGTCGTAGTCCTCCTCGCGGTCCTCGACCAGCCCGTCGGTGTACACCAGCAGCGTCTCGCCGCCCGCCAGCCGGCCGGTGGCCAGCGGGTACGGCTGCCCCGGGTCCACCCCCAGCGGCGGGCCGCCCGGCAGCTCCAGCTCCACGGCGGTGGCGTCGGCGGCGATCCGGACCGGCGCCGGGTGCCCGGCCCGGGCCGCGGTCAGCCGGCCGTCCGCCGGGTCCAGGGTCAGGTAGAGGCAGGTCGCGAACAGGTCGGTGTCCAGCTCGGCCAGCAGCCGGCTGGTCCGGGCCAGCGTGGCGGCCGGGTCGTGCCCGTCCGTGGCGTACGCCCGCAGACCGCTGCGCAGCTGGCCCATCACGGCGGTCGCCTCGGCGTTGTGGCCCTGCACGTCACCGATCACCAGCCCGATCCGGCCGTCCGGCAGCTTCAGCAGGTCGTACCAGTCGCCGCCGATCTGCATGCCCTCGGTGCTCGGCAGGTAACGGGCGGCGCTGGCGATCCCGGGCAGCCGGGGCAGCGAGCGCGGCAGCATCGCCCGCTGCAGCTCCCCGGCCCGGTGGTGGTGGGTGTCGTACAGCCGGGCCCGTTCCAGGGACTGCGCGAGGATCCCGGCGAACGCCGAGTACAGGGTGCGGTCCTCCCGGCTGAAGGCGCGCTCGGCGGCGAAGGTGATCAGGCAGGAGCCCACCTGCCGGCCGGAGGCGACCAGCGGCAGCACCGCCCAGGCGGCCGGGGCCTCCGGGCGCCGGGGCGTGCCGCCGGGCTCGCTGAACAGCGGGGCGGAGCGGGCCAGCGAGTGCTGCATCACCGGCTCGGAGAGGTCCGCCAGCCGGGTCAGCTCGGCGCGCCGCGAGCCGCCGTACACGGTGTGCGAGACCGGCAGCAGTCGGCCCTCGTCCACCAGGTCCAGCACGATGCTGTCGGCGCCGAAGGCCGGCCGGGCGACGTCGGTCACCGCGGTGGTGACGTCCCGTACGGTCACCGCGCGGGACAGCGCCCGGGTGAGCGACAGCAGCAGCGCGGTCCGGGCCCCGGCCGGGTCCTGCCGCGGCCCGGCGTCCCCGGCCGGGCGGTGGTCCACGTCGGCGATCAGCCCGGCCATCCGCACCGGGCGCCCGTGCACGTCCAGCATCACCTCGCCGGACTCCTCGACCCGCGCCGCCCTCCCGCCCGGGCGCAGCATCCGGTAGCCGATCCGGTAGCGGCCGCCGCCCGCCAGCGCGTCCGCCAGGGCGGCCTGGACGTCCGGCAGGTCCTCGGGGTGGACGATCCGCTCCAGCTCCGGGGCGGCCCGGTCCGGGGCGACCGGCCGCCCGGCCAGGGCGAACGCGGCGGCGTCCCAGTGGCTCTCCCCGGTGACCAGGTCGCGTTCGAAGGCGCCGTGCCCGGCGGCCCGCACCGCGAGCGACAGCAGCGGGTGGGCCGGTCCGGCGTCCGCGGCCGTCGGTTGCGGGGGCCGGGCGTCCGGGCGGGCCGGCCCGTGGTCCAGCAGGTGGTGCAGCCGGTGGGCGCAGGCCCCGGCGATGGTCTCCAGCACGTCCAGGTCGCGGCCGGGCACGGTGCCCCGGTGCGCCAGCGCGAGGGCCAGCACGCCGATCGGTTGCTCGTCCACCACCAGGGGCAGGGTGACCACGGCGACCATCCCGGTGCCCAGGCCGGCGTTCCGGTTCGGGTAGTCGATGCTGGTGTGCTCGGGGCTGAGCAGGTACGGGCGGCGCAGCTTGAGCGCCATCGCGGCCGGCAGCCCGCCGGCCGGGTCGACCAAGCCGTAGCGCTCGTGCGCCCAGTCCGGCAGTCCGTGCGAGGCGGTCAGCCGGAGCATCCCGGCGGAGTCCAGCAGGTAGAGCGCGGAGCCCTCGCCGGTGATCCAGCCCGGTCCCTCGGCGAGCACGGTGCCGAGCAGCTCGGCGGCGCTGGTGCAGCCGAGCAGCAGGCGCACACAGCGCATCGGACTGCGAACGGGAGAGGACACCCAATCTTCATACCCCATGTCGACGGTCCGCGGCCGTCCTCAACCGGCGCACCAGCACCAGCGTCCGGTCGTCCGCGACGTCCTGCGCGACCGCGTCCACCAGCCGGTGCGCCGCGCCCCGGACGGCCTGCTGCTGCGGCAGGTGGGTGCGCACCTCCGGCTCGGCGGCGGCCAGCAGCCGGTGCAGCCCCTCGTCCAGGTCCCGGCCCGGAACCTCGACCAGGCCGTCGCTGAACAGCAGCAGCGAATCGCCGTGCCCCAGCCGTCCCGCCAGCGCCGGGTAGGACGCCCCCGGCACCAGCCCCAGCGCCGGCCCGCCGTGCTCCGAGGGCTGCCAGCCGGTGCGCCGGCAGAACCGCACCGGCGGGGGGTGGCCCGCGTTGAACAGCCGGTAGCAGCCGGTCGCCGGGTGCAGCGCCAGGTGGACGGCGGTCGCGAAGTGGTCCTCCCAGCCCATCCGCACCAGGTGGTCGTTGGCGGCCGGCAGGAAGGCCTCCGGCGGCACCCGGCCCAGCAGCATCGCGAACGCGCCGGACAGGTGCGTCGACCGGGCCGCCGCCCGACTGCCCTTGCCCGACACGTCGACCAGCACCAGCTCCAGCAGGTCCTCCTCCGGGCGGTGGGCGCACAGCAGGAAGTCCCCGGAGAACGACGCGCCCCCGGCCGGGGCCAGCGCGCTGTCGAAGTGCCAGTCCAGCAGCCGTTCCGGGAGCCGGGCCAGGGCCCGGTTGTGCGCGGCCAGCTCCAGCAGCATCGAGTCGCCCTGCGTCCCGCGCAGCCCCAGCCGGTGCCGGAACCGGTTCGCCGACAGCACCGTCGCCCCCGTCGCGGCCAGCACCACCGTCACCCCCCAGCGCACCCCGCGCGGGTCCTGCACCACCGCGCCCAGCCCGCTGCCCGCCAGCGCGGCGCACACCAGCACCAGCAGCTGGCCCCGCCGCAGCACCAGCCCGCCCACCACCAACGGCAGCACCAGCGCGGACGGCGGCCAGCCGTACGGCAGCAGCAGCGGCAGCAGCCCCAGCAGCACCGTCACCCCGAGCAGCAGCCCCAGCGCCACCCGGCCCGCCCGGGCGTCCCCGTCCAGCAGCCGCCCGTACCAGCGCCGCACCCTCGCGATCAGTGCGGGCACCCGGGACCTCCGCCAAGGCGTGGGCGGTCCCCTGTCATGACCACCAGTCAGCCCGGTCACACTAACCCGTCCGGCGGCACCGGCCCCCACCCGACCGCCGCGCGGGACGCCGGCCCGGCGCGGCGCGGTCGGCGTGCTACGCCGGGCGGGGCCAGGAGCGCAGGCCCGTGGTCAGGGTGGTGACGAGGCGGTCGTGGGTGGTGGTGAGGTCCTCGGTGAGCTGGAAGGCGCCGGTGATGGACAGCGAGGCGAAGCCGTGGGCGAGGGAGCGGACGGTGCGGGCGGCGTGGATCGCCTCGGAGCCGTCGAGGCCGTAGCCGCGCAGGACGGCGATGATGACGCCGACCAGACGGGTGGCGGCGCGGGTGAGGTCCTCGTCCGGCTGCGGGGCCTGGGGGAGGGCGGTGTAGCGGTGCGGGTGGCCGGTGGCGTAGGCCTGGTAGGCGCGCAGGACGGCGGTGACCGCGTCGTCCCCGCTGCGGCCGACGGCGGCCTCGGCGAGCCGGTCGGCGAGCTCGTCGGTGACCCGGACGGCGATGAGCCGCCGCAGTTCGGCGAGGCCGCCGCTGACGTGCTTGTACAGCGAGGGGGTGGCGACCCCGGCACGGGCGGCGACGGAGGCCAGGGTGAGGGCCTCGGTGCCCTGCTCGTCGAGGAGGGCGAGGGCGTGGTCGACGACCTGGTCGGGGGTCAGTCCTACGCGGGGCATGGGTGCGGGTCCTCCGTACGGACGAGGGTCAGGCGAGTTCGGCGAGGAAGGGCAGCAGGGCGTCGGCGACGGCCTGCGGGTTGTCGGCCATCGGGTAGTGCCCGGACCCCTCGATCATGACCTTCCGCGCGCCGAGCTTCCCGGCCTGGAGGTCGGCGACGGCCTCGGGCTCCGGGAAGTCGGGGTCCTTGCTGCCCATCAGCACGAGGGCGGGGCAGCGGACGGCCGCGCACCAGCCGGTCGGGGCGGAGTCGCCGGTGACGTAGCCGCGGGTGGCGGTCCGGCGGCCGGGGGTGCGCAGGGCGGCGACCAGTCCGTCCACGTAGCGGTCGAGGTCGGCGGGGCGGGGGCCGGGGAAGGCCATCCTGCGCAGGTAGTAGCCCCAGACGCCGGGCCAGCGGACCATCGCGGCGCCCATCACGACCATCACGCCCCGCATCAGGGCGTTGGAGCGGTGCTCGACGAAGGCGTCGATCAGGGCGATCCCGGCGACCCGCTGCGGTGCGTCCCCGGCGATCCTGACGACGGTGGCGCCGGTGTAGGACTGGCCGACCAGGACGGCCCGCCCGATGCCGAGGTGGTCGAGCAGGGCGAGCACGTCGGTGGCGATCGCGGCGGGGCCGTAGTCGTCCCAGACGATCGAGGACTCGCCGAAGCCGCGCAGGTCCATGGTGACGACCCGGTGCCCGGCCGCGGTGAGCAGCGGGTGCAGGTGCCGGTAGGCGTGGCGGGAGTCGAGCATGCCGGGGAGCAGGACGACGGGGGTGCCGTCGCCCTGCCGGGTGTCGTCGTACGCGAGCCGGCCGCCGGGCACGTCGAGGTACCGGGTGTTCGGGGTGGTGGTGCCGTTCATGGTGGGCCTCCGCTGGCTCGCTCTGTGCTGCCGATAGCCATAAAGCTAAGGCTAATAGCCTTAGCCGTCAAGCCCCGCCGGGCCGGCCCCGCCCGGGGGCCGCCGGGCCGGTCCCCGGCTCGCGGCCCGCCGGGTCGGCGCGGCTCAGGGCCCCTCGACCCGGAACGGGTCGTGCTCGCTGAGCAGCTTCTCCAGCCGGGCCTGGTCGACCCGGGCGACGGTGTCCGTGGACTCCTGCCGGTCCCGGACCACCTTGGCCAGCGTGAACGAGGAGGTGACGGTGTAGAGGAGGCCGATCCCGAGGAAGGCCCGGGTCCAGCCGCCGACGGGCAGGTAGGCGATCCCGACGGCGAGGGCCGCGGCGGAGAGGGTGAAGGAGAGGACGGCCTGGACGTAGTACGCGGCCGTGGTCCGTGACTGCATCGGTGCGCTCATGGCGCCAGGATGCGGGCGGCCGGCCCGGTCGCACATGAGTAGGAGTACTCAGATGGGGCCAGGTGCTTGAAGGATCGTTCGTTGACGTCCGATCACCTGCTCCACAGCCGTCCCGGACGGATGGCTTGGAATCAGAGCCTCCTAGGATTAACGTTTGATAACGCAGCGCGGTCGTCAACGCCGTACCCAGACGGCACCGTGCGCCGTCGCCTAATCCCGCCGGCCGGCCTCCGGGCAGGTCAGGGAGCCGGGGAACCACGTTCCTTGGGGTGAATCGGCGGGGCCCCGGCCCGGCCGTAGGAGACCTTCCTGCTCCGAACCCGTCAGCTAACCCGGTAGGCGCGAAGGAAGGAAAGGAGCGCGCCCCCGTGGCGTCGACGCACACCCCGGCACACCCGGCCGGCCCCGCAGCCGGTACCCAGCTCCTCGACCACCCCGTCCCGGACGACCCCGGGGCGCTCGCCCCGGAGGCCGAGGCCAACCGCCACCGGATGCCGCGTCAGACCCGCGGAGCCTCCCCGCTGCTCGGCGTCACCGCCGTCGCCGCCACCCTGGGCGCCACCGGCTTCGCCTCCGCGACCCCGGCCGCCGCGCCCGCGATCGAGGCCCAGGACGAGTCCCCGGTCGCCCTGGCCGCCGACCCCGGCCTCGCGCTCGCCGCCCGCATCCAGCAGCAGGCCGACAGCCAGCGCACCGCCGCCGAGGAGGACGCCCGGGTGCAGGCGGCCCAGGAGGCCGCGGCCAAGGCCGCCGCCAAGGAGGCGGAGGCCGAGCGGGCCGCGGCGGAGGCCGAGCGGGCCAAGGCCGCCGCCCTCACCCTGCCGGTGAAGGACTACAACCTCTCCGCCCACTACGGCCAGAGCGCCCGCTACTGGGCCCACCTGCACACCGGCCTGGACTTCGCCGCCGACACCGGCACCGCCGTCTTCGCGCTCGGCCAGGGCACCATCACCTCGGCCGGCTGGTCCGGCGCGTACGGCTACCGGATCGTCGAGACCCTGCCCGACGGCACCGAGATCTGGTACTGCCACCTCTCCTCGATCATCAAGGGCTCCGGCAAGGTGACCGCCGGCCAGCAGATCGGCAAGGTCGGCGCGACCGGCAACGTGACCGGCCCGCACCTGCACCTGGAGGTCCGCCCCGGCGGCGGCGCCCCGGTCGACCCGGAGACCTGGCTCCAGCAGCGCGGCCTCACCCCGTAGCCACCGCCGCGAAGGCCCCGGACACCCGGTGTCCGGGGCCTTCGCGGTACCCGTTCCGGCGGGTGCGTCACTCCGGCGGCAGCTGCGCCAGGTACGCCTCGATCTCCGCCGCCCCCGGCTCCGGCGCCAGCTCGGGGAACTCCTCCACCAGCAGCCGCGGCAGCCCGGGCACCGTCCACCCGCCCAGCAGGTCGAGCGCGGCCTCGGCCGCCGCCGTCTCGAACTCCTCGAAGCCCCCGGCCAGTTCGTCCGGCATCGGCCGCCCCAGCGCGTTCAGCTCGGCCAGGTTGCGGTAGCTGCGCCGCATCAGGCCCTGCTCCAGCAGCCGCCGCGCGCCGTCGGTGGCCATACCGACCGACAGCACCCGGCCCGCACCCCACCAGCCCTGCTCGTCCGGCTCGTCCAGCCAGCCGGTCGGGCCCAGCGCCTCGTACCCGGCCAGCCGCTCCTCCTCGGTCAGTCCGGCGAAGCCGGCCAGCCAGTCCCGGACGGCCGCCGGGTCCGCCACGTCCACGTCGTGGGCGTGCAGCAGCACCGCGTACAGCCGGGGCCAGGTCACCAGGTCGGCGCGGCGCAGCAGCCCGGCCGCGACCTCGCCCTGCCACTCGGCCTCGGCGTGCAGCCGCTCCTGCCGTTTGGCGTTGAGCCGCTTCGCGGCCCGCTGGTGGTCGACCAGCAGCCGCACCGCCTCGCCGTAGGCGAGCGGGTCCTCTTCGGGCGCGGGTTGGACGTACAGGTGGAGCCGCTCGTACAGCAGGTGCTCCACCGCGTCGGAGGTCAGTTCGGGCCAGCCGTCGTGCATCCTGCCCTCGCCCAGCTCCAGCAGCGCCAGCACCGTGCGCAGCGGCGCCTCGGCCACCGGCGCGCGGTCCTGGCCGGCCGCCCAGGCCAGCAGGTCGGCGGCCCTGGTGCGCGGGGCGAGTCGCAGGTCTTCGTCGTTCATGTTCGAAACGGTAGTCGCCGGGCGCGGGTAGGGTCGGCAGCCATGGTCCCGATCCGACTCCTCGGCCCCAGACTGGCCGTCCGCGAGTACCACCACACGCCGGCGGAGGTGGACGCGCTGCACGCGCTGTTCGGCGACCCGGAGGTGACCCGCCACCTCCCCTTCGGGCCGTGCGACCGGGAGACCTGCGCCGACCAGCTGGAGCTGTACCTGGAGGAGGCGATGGCCGAGCCGCGGTCCACCTACCGGCTCGCCATGGTCCGCCGGGCGGACGCCGAGGACCCGGCGGACGCGGTGCCGGTCGGGCAGGCCGCGCTCACCCTCGGCACGGACGGCTCCGCCGACCTCGGCTACGTGCTGGGCAGCAGGGTCCGGGGCCTCGGCTACGCGGGTGAGGCCGCCGGGCTGCTCTGCGGGCTCGCCTTCGGCGCGCTCGGCCTGCACCGGCTGGCCGCCTCGGTCGACGCGGACAACACCGCCTCGGCCAGGGTGCTCACCCGGCTCGGCTTCCGGGCGGAGGGGCGGGTGCGGCAGGACGGGCCCGCGGGCGGCGCCCGGCGCGACGCGTACCGGTACGGGCTGCTCGCGGCCGACTGGCCCGGCCTCCCGCCCGACCTCCCGCCCGCCCGGTAGCCGCCGGCCGGGGGTTAACCCCACCCCCGGGCCGCCGGGCCGCCGGATGTCCGCCGGGCCGCGCCCCGGGCAGACTGGATCACGTCAGCGAGTGGTGACGGACGCGAGCACGAGGGGCCGGGGGCCGGAGATGAGCAGCAGCGGAAGCACGCTGGGTCAGGACTGGGACGCCCCGGGCGGCTACGGCGACGACGGAACCCGCCCGGCCCGGGCCCGGCGCACCGAGCAGCCGCCGGGCTTCTGGCGGGCGCCCTTCTCGGGGCACTACTACCGGGAGGTCGGCTACGTGCTCACCGGGCTGCCGATGGCGATCGTCGGCTTCGCCGTCTCGATCGCGCTGTTCTGCTTCGGCCTCGGCACCGTCGTCACCGTCCTCGGCCTGCCGGTGCTGGCCGGTCTGACCAGCGCCGGCCGGGGCCTGGGGCTGGCCGAGCTGGTCCGGGTGCGCGGGCTGCTCGCCCTGGACGTGCCGGCCCCGGCGCCGGTGCGCCAGGTCCGGCCGGGCGCCTGGGGCGCGATCACCGCCCGGCTGGCCGACGGGGCCGGCTGGAAGGCCGCGCTGTACCAGGTGGTGATGTTCCCCTGGGCGGTGTTCAGCTTCACCATGACGCTGGTGTTCCTGGTGCTGGGCTGGGCGATGGCGCTCTACCCGGTCTACCACTGGGTGTTCCCGCGCTACACCTCCTGGCGCGGCTACCAGCTGTTCGACTTCACCGACAGCCACCACGTCCGGCACGCCTACTACATCGAGGGCACCTGGCAGATCGCCGCCTTCTCGGCGGTCGGGCTGCTGCTGGTCTTCCTCACCGCGCAGCTGGTCCGCGGCCTGACCGGCGTCAACCGGGCCGCCGCCCGGGGCCTGCTCGGCGGCTGAGCCGCCCCGGGCGCCGCCCGCCGCCCGGCCGCTCCCGGTCCTGTCCGGCCCTCCCGGGGCCCCCTGGCCCCTCCCGCCACGGCCGCGCCGAGGACGCGTTCCGGACCCGGACGCGCTCCGGATGCGGGCGGGGCGGGCCCGTGTTCGGATGACCGGGTGATCACCGCCCCCGGCCCGGACCCGGACATCCTGGTCACCTCCCGTCCGCTGGACGAGTACTGCTCCCTCTTCGGCCTCACCCGGGCCGGCCTCGCCGCCCTGCCCGGCCCGCTGCTGGACTGCCCGGGCGGTGCGGCGGGCCTGGTCGCCGAGGCGCGCGAGCTGGGCTGCCGGGTGATCGCCGTCGACCCGGCCTACGCGCTGCCGCCGCCCGAGGTGGCCGCCCGGGCCCTGGCCGCCCGGGCGGCGATGGCCGCCGCGATGGCCGCCCGCCCCCAGCTGTACCCCTCGTCCCACCCGTGCCGTCCGTTCCGGCCGGAGCGCTACCTGCGCAGCTGGGACCGCGCCCGCCGGCTGTTCACCGCCGACTCCGCCGCCCACCCCCAGGACTACCTGGCCGCCGCGCTGCCCCGGCTGCCCTTCGCGGACGGCGCGTTCGCGCTCACCCTGAGCAGCCACCTGATCTTCGCCTACCCCGAACTGTTCGGGCCGGAGCGCCAGTTGGCGGCCCTGGTCGAGCTGGTCCGGGTGACGGCCGGGGACGGCGAGGTGCGGGTCCAGCCGCTGAACGACGGCCTGGGGCGGCGCTGCGGCCACCTCGACCGGCTGCGGTACGCGCTCGGCGAGCGCCGGATCGCCAGCGAGGTGCTCCGGGTGCCGGGCGGGGACGGCCGCACCCGGCGGGTCCTGGTGCTGCGGGCCGCCGACCGCCGCCTCCGCCGGCCCCGGCCGGTGCCCCGGGGTTCGGCAAAATGTAATAGTCACTCGCCGGGTGGGCTCCTATACTCGTTCGTATGAGCGAGACCACGATCCGGCCCGCCGAGCCCGCCGACGCCGCCCGCCTCACCGCACTGATCCAGGCTTCCACCGCCTACCGCGGCGCGTACTTCGCGATGATCGACGGCTACGCCGTGGCGCCCGACTACGTCGAGCGCCACGAGGTGCGGATGGCGGTCGACGAGGCCGACGGCCGACTGCTCGGCTTCTACGCGCTGATCCACGAACCGGCCGAACTGGACCTGATGTTCGTCGCCGACGCGGCCCAGGGGCTGGGCATCGGACGGGCGTTGATCGCGGACATGCTCGACCGCGCCAGGGCGGCCGGGATCGCGGCGGTCAAGGTCGTCTCGCACCCGCCCGCCGAGGGCTTCTACCTCCAGATGGGCGCCGAGCGCACCGGCACCCGCCCGCCGCGGACCAAGACGCCCTGGGAACAGCCGGAACTGCGCTTCGCGGTCTAGGCCCGGTCCGGCCCTAGGAGTTCGACGGCGGGGAGCCGCCCGGTCCGCCCGCCGGAGCCGCAGTCGCGGTCGTCGGCTGTGCCGGCTGCGTCGACTGGGTCGGGACGAGGCCCGGGACGGGCGCCGGCAGCCGGGAGAGGATCTTCTCCGCCAGCCAGCTGCGGTCCGACCCGTACGGAATCCCCTGCGGGTCGACCAGTTGGGCCGCCACGGCGGTCCGCAGCCGCAGCGCCCCGGCGGCGGGCAGCTGGGAGAGCAGGCCGCGGGCGGCCAGCAGGGCGTGGTACTGCTCGAAGCCCGAACGCGGGTGCTCGATCGCGTCCAGCACGCTCGGCAGGTCCGCCAGCGAGGGGTCGCCCTGCATCAGGGCGAGCGCCTGGATCCGGCAGGTCTCGGAGCCGTCCGCGAAGAGCTCGCGGACCTGGTCGGCGGTCAGCGCCGAGCGCTTCGCGGTCGAGCGGACCTCGGCCACCACGCCGTCCGGCCCGGCCGGGGCGCCCGGCCCGGGCGGCAGCTGCACGGCCGGGGCGGCGGGCCGGTCGGTGCCGTCGCCGAACAGCCCGAGCTGCTGCATGGCGCGCATCCGCAGGTCGTCCGCGCCCACCTTGTCGCCCCGCCGGTCGTGGTCCTGCCCGGCCAGGAAGAGGTCCAGCGCCTCGTCGGTCTCGGTCAGCACCCGCGGCAGTGCCAGCCTGGTCACCAACCAGCCGGCCAGGAAGCCGAGCACCAGGAAGTAGAGCACCAGCGCGGCCGCGAACGGCACCGCGGCCCCGGCGCCGCCCAGCGCGGGCGCCAGCGCCGTCCCGAGCTGGTGCAGCCGCTCGCCGAGCGAGCCGAGCTGGGTCAGTCCGACGCCCAGCAGCACCTTGGTCAGCCAGTCGGAGACCTGCTCCAGGTTGGTGTTCGGCGCGTACGAGCCCTGCGGCTCACCGGAGCCGTTGCGCACCCGGGGCACTCCGAACAGGAAGCCCAGCGCGCCGCCGAGCACCGTGGCGGCCCCGGAGACCACCAGGCCGCCGCCGAGCGCCTGCCAGGCCTGCTCACGGCCGAGCGCGAACAGCAGCAGCCCGAGCAGTCCGGTGCCGGCCAGGACCCCGGCCGCTGTCCACTGCGCCCTGCGCAGTGCCGGTGCGCCGGCCCGTCGCCGCGTCCTCGCCATCGCCCACCCCCTGTGTCGGCGCCGACTCTAGCGCCGGGGCCCCACCCCGGGAACGACCGGGGAACGCCGACGCTACGACGGGGCGCGGCCACCGGAACGGCTCCGCCCGATCCGGTGCCGGAAACGCAGACGACCCGCAGGCTGCTCCTCGACGCCGGCCCGTGCACTGGCCTGGCGCCGAGGCACCGGGGATGTGCCGGTGAGCCTGCGGGCCGGGTGACTGCTATGGATTTCGCCTGCCGGAGGCCAGGGGCCTCACCCTGCGCAGGCAGGGGCGGCTCTAGCGAGCAGCCACCTCACGCATCCTGATGGAACTCAATTCAGGATCACCTCCCTTCAGTGTGCCGCCACTGTAGGCAGCCTCCTGGCGGGAGGGCAACGGATTAAATCCGCGGGCCGACGGGAGCCTCCTGCCCCCGCCCGTACCCGGGAACGCGAAAGGCCCGGAGGACGGATCCTCCGGGCCTTTCGGCTACTGAGTAGCGGGGACAGGATTTGAACCTGCGACCTCTGGGTTATGAGCCCAGCGAGCTACCGAGCTGCTCCACCCCGCGTCGGTGAACACAACAATACGTGGAAGTCGCCGCGATGGGAAATCCGTTCTCCGGGCGGCCCCGGCGCTACCCCGGCGCGGTGTCCCGCCCGTGCCGTCCGGGGTGCCGCGCGGCACGGGACCCGGCCCAGAGCGCGAAGCCGACCAGCGCCACGAAGCAGGGCACCATCAGCACCCCGTACACCACCAGGAAGCCGTCCGTGCCCAGGTCGGCGGCCGCGTTCCAGGTGCCGTGCAGCACCATCGCCAGCAGCAGCCCGGTCGGCGCGGCCAGCCGGGCCAGCCAGCGCCGCCCGGTGGTCAGGGCGACGGCCAGGCCGATCCCGGTGAGCGCGGTGAACAGCGGGTGGGCGAAGGGGGAGAGCAGGGCGCGCAGCACGAAGGTCTGCACGGTGCCGTCGAAGTCGCGCAGGCTGGGCGGGTCGCCCAGGCCGATGCTGTCCAGCCGGTTGCGCTGGTCGGTGGTGAAGGCCCGGCCCAGGTAGAGGGCGTTCTCGGTGAAGGCGAAGCCGCAGGCCGTCATCCCGCCGAGGACCATCCCGGCGGCCAGGGTGCGCGGCCGGGAACGGCGGTGCGGCGCGCCCGGGGCGGGCGGGGCCGGGCACAGGTACGGCAGCGGCCGCAGGTAGGGCCGCAGCCGCAGCCGGCCGCGGGCGTGCGGTCCGGCCGGGCGGCGCGGGTACGGCCGGGGGTGCCGGGGGGCGGGCGGCCCGTGCAGCAGCGGCGCGCAGGGGCGGCCGGAGCGGCGGCTGTGGCAGCGCAGCCGCCGGCCGAGCGGGAGGAGCAGCACCAGCAGGGCGGTGGCCTTGGCGCTCTCCTCGATCACCGGGGTGGCGACCCCGGTGCCGAGCAGTCCGCCGAGCGCGCCCCGGTGGGTGGTCAGGTAGTCGGCGGTCCAGTTGTTGGCGAGGATCGCGACGGTGGTGGCCGCGCAGGCGCCCCAGCCGAGACAGAACACGGTGTGCCGCAACGGCACCCGGGCGGTCAGGTTGAGCCAGGCCAGGCCGCCCAGCACGAAGGGCAGCGGCACCATCGCGAGGCCCAGCCCGACCAGCAGCCCGACGGTGCCGGTCTGCCGCTGGACCAGGTGCAGGATCAGCACCCCGCAGCAGACCAGGGTGAGCACGGCGGTCGCGGTGACCGAGGAGAGCGCCGTCGGGCGGCCGCGGCCGGGCCGCCGGTCCGTGGCGCCCGGCGCGGCGCGGGCGGCGGGCACGGGCGGTGGTGCGCCGCGCGGCCGGAGCAGCAGCCGGTCGGCCCGGCGCCTCCGGGGCCCCGGGATGGTCCGGGTGTCTCCGGTGCGCGGGACCGTTCCCGGTGCGTCGGCGGCACCGCGGAGGGTGGCCCGTCCCAGCCAGGCTCCCCGGCCGCCGCCGGACGGGCTGCCCATGCGGCTCAGGGTAGGCCACGGCGGCGGCCCGCCGGGAGGACTCGGGACGAACCGTCAGTACCCGGTCCGGCCGCGCGGCCGGAGCGCGGCGGCCCGTTCGAACGGGCCGCCGGGGGTCAGCGGCGGCGGAACAGCAGGTCGTGGACCACGTGGCCCTTGGCGATGCCGGCCCGCTCGAACTTGGTGACCGGCCGCCAGTCCGGCCGGGGCGCGTAGCCGGGGATGCTGCCGTCCGGGTGGTCCGCGGGCTCCAGCCAGCCGGTCCCGTCACCCTCCGGGTGCAGGTTCTCCAGCTCGGGCGAGGCGGACAGCACGGCCAGCATCTGCTCGGCGTAGTGCTCCCAGTCGGTCGCGCAGTGCACCAGGGCGCCCGGGGCGAGCCGGGGCAGCACCAGGTCGAGGAAGGCGGGCTGGATCAGCCGGCGCTTGTGGTGCTTGGGCTTCGGCCACGGGTCGGCGAAGTAGACCCGCAGACCGGCCAGCGAGGCGTCCGGCAGCATGTCGCGCAGCAGGATGACGGCGTCGCCGGCGGCCAGCCGGACGTTCTGCGAGCCGTCGCGCTCCAGCATGCCGAGCAGGTTGCCGTGGCCGGGGGTGTGCACGTCGGCGGCCAGGATGCCCGTCGAGGGGTCGGCGGCGGCCATCGCGGCGGTGGTCTCGCCCATGCCGAAGCCGATCTCCAGGGTGACCGGCCGGCCGCCGAACAGCTCCCGCAGGTCGAGCGGGGTGCCGTCGATCG
Source organism: Kitasatospora sp. NPDC089797 (assembly GCF_040684795.1). NCBI lineage: Bacteria > Bacillati > Actinomycetota > Actinomycetes > Kitasatosporales > Streptomycetaceae > Kitasatospora > Kitasatospora sp. NPDC089797. Next base: position 107,213 of record NZ_JBFBGS010000030.1, read on the forward strand.
GGACGCCGTAGGTCTCCCAGCTCCGGTCCAGGGCGCCCGCCTGGGCGTTGGTCATCCGGCCGCGGCGCGGCTGGAAGCTGCGGATGCGCTGCTCCCGGTGCTGTTCCTCGGTGGCCTTGTGCGGGTACATCGGCGCGGGGTAGGCGGCCGGCGCCGCGGACAGCCGGGCGGACGGCGATTGCTGGGGGATCGGGGCGGTGGCAGTCACAATCACCCGATTCTACGGGGCCGCGCCGGGCACCCGCAGGGGTGTGTGACGGGGCTCATCCGGCCCGGTGGCCGGGTCGGACGGCGGGGGGACCGCCGGGCCCTGCCGCGATCCCCGCCCGATCCCCGCCCGGTTCGGCCGCCGGGGGCTCACCCGCCGGCCTCCAGCGCGGCCAGGGCCCGGCGGGCCACCTCGCGGCCGATCGGCAGCGAGGCCGTCGCGGCGGGGGAGGGGGCGTTCAGCACGTGCACGGTGCGGCGGGGGGAGCGCGGGTCCCCGGGGTCGAAGCCCGCGAAGGCGAAGTCGTCCAGCAGCGAGCCGTCCCGGGCGACCGCCTGGGCCCGCACCCCGGCGGTGGCCGGCACCAGGTCGGCGGCGGTCACGGCGGGCAGCAGCCGCTGGACGGCGGTGGTGAACGCCCGCTTGGACAGTGAGCGGTGCAACTCGCCGACCTCGTACCGCCAGTGCCGGCGCAGGATCCGCCAGGTGCCGGGGAAGGCCAGGGTGCCGGCCAGGTCGCGCGGGCGGACGGTGCGCCAGTCGTACCCCTCGCGGGCCAGCGCGGGCACCGCGTTCGGGCCGACGTGGACGTCCCCGTGGATGCCCCGGGTGAGGTGCACGCCGAGGAAGGGGAAGGCCGGGTCGGGCACCGGGTAGACCAGGCCGCGCACCAAGTCCCGCCGCTGCTCGGCCAGTTCGTAGTACTCGCCGCGGAACGGCACGATCTGCACCCCCGGGTCGTCCCCGGCCAGCCGGGCGATCCGGTCGCTGTGCAGCCCGGCGCAGTTCACCAGCACCCGGCAGCGCAGCTCGCCGGCGGCGGTGCCGACCGTCACCCCGTCCCGGCGCCGGGCGACCGTCCGCACCTCGGTGCCCGGCCGCAGTTCGGCGCCGGCCTCCCGGGCCAGCCGGGCGTACGTGGTGGCGACCGCCGGGAAGTCGCAGATGCCGGTGGTGCCGACGTGCAGCCCGGCCCGACCGACGACCTCCGGCTCGTAGCGCGCGATCCCGGCCCGGTCCAGCTCGGCGACCGGGATGCCGTTCGCCCGGCCGCGCTCGGCCAGTGCCGCCAGCCGGGGCAGTTCGGCGTCGGCCGTGGCGACGATCAGCTTGCCGGTGACCTCGTGCGGGATGCCGTGCTCGCGGCAGAACGCCACCAGCTCGGCGGCGCCCTCGACGGCGAACCGGGCCTTGTAGGAGCCGGGGCGGTAGTACACGCCGCTGTGGATCACCCCGCTGTTGCGCCCGGTCTGGTGGGCGGCGAAGCCGTTCTCCTTCTCCAGCACGGCCACCCGCAGCCCGGCCCGCGCCCCGGTCAGGGCATGGGCCGTGGCCAGTCCGACGATCCCGCCACCGACCACGACCACATCGAATGCGTCGCCCGTCACCCTGCGCTCCTCATCCGTCGCCCGCCCCCTGCGGCCGATGGTGCCACGGGAGTTGGCGCTCGGCGCCGGTTTCGCACACGTTCTGCCGGTGGCCGGCGATTGCCGGCCACCGCGGTCCGGGCGGTGCCCTGCCCGTGCGGCGGTCGGCCCGTGCGCGGTCGGCCCGTCAAGGCTCCGCTGCGCGGGCGGGTGCTCCGCCGCCGGTCGCCGGCCGGGCGGGCACGGGGACGTGACGGTGGACGTGAGCGTGAGCGTGCGTGTGGATGTGGACGGGTGCGGACGTGGACGCGCCGGGGTGGGCGGCAGTGTCCTGCCGCCCACCCCGGTTGCGGGGCGGAGCCGTTCCCCCGGTGGCTCCTCCTCGGTGCGGCCGCTGACGGCCGCGCGCCGGGCCCCCGACCCGGTGCGCGGCCGCCGTCCCCCCCGGACCGGCCGCTCGGTGGTGTGCCGTCCCCCCGGTCGGCACACGGGGCTTCAGACCTCCCAGGGCCAGCCGGCGTCGGACCCGGCCTCCAGGAGCGGGATCAGCCGGAAGGCCGCGTCGCCGAGGCCACCGAAGGTGTGCCGGTTGGCGACGCCGCTGGGGCCGTGGCCGGTGGCGTAGCCGGCCAGGTTCCAGGTGTAGACGGGCACGTGGGCCGGGACGGCGGCGAGCGCGTCGCCCTCGTTCCGGTAGCCGGAACCGGGCTGCTCGTCGGTGACGATCACCACCCGGTCGTGGCCCCGGTAGTGCGAGCGGACCGCCTGGGCGGTGTTGGTGCCACCGAGGTTGGAGAAACGTTCCAGCACTCGCAGCACCGCCTCCCCGGGGCCGACCTCGATCACTCGGCTGCTGGAGCCGAACTCCACCAGGTCCGCCGAGGCCGCGCGGACCTTCAGCGCGGTGCCGAAGATCGCCGCCGAGTCCGCCCGGTTGAGCTCGGTCTGCGCACCGGGCCGGTCGAACATCGAGCCGGAGCGGTCGACCAGGATCAGCGTCCGACCGGGCAGCTCGGGCACGTTGGCGAGCGAGTGGCCGAGCGCGGTCTCCAGCGCGTGCCCCCACCGCAGCGAGGGCGCGTGCCGGTACGCGGCCAGGTAGCGGAACGGGAACTGGCGCGAACGCCGTACCTCGCCCCGGTCGGAGACCCGCCGGGCCACCTCGGCCGCGACCTCGTCCGACACGCCGGCCCGGTCGAAGTTGCGCAGGTTCCGGACCAGCGCCATCGAACCCATCGAGGGGATCACCGCCGCCCAGGCCGCCGCGTCCATCGGCCCCTGCAACCAGCCCGCCAGCGCCTCCCAGGTCAGCCCGGCGGCGGCCAGCCGCTGCGCGCCGTCCGGTGCCGTCACGGCCGCCCGGCGCTCCGCCACGGGCAGCGCGAGCAGCTCGCGGTTGGCGGTCAGCATCCCGTCGACGACGGGCGGGACGGCCTCCTCCGGCCGGTGCCGACGGTCCAGCGCGTACCCGAACAACGCGCCCTGCCAGGGCTTGGCCGGGTCCGGAGCCGGGTGGGTCAACTCCAGGACGTCACCGAAGCGGTAGCCCTTGCCCGCGGTGTCGTACTTGAGCAGCGCGCGGGCGTCGTACAGCCGCCGCACCGCGTCCGCGACACCGCGCTTCAGCGGCTTGGGCAGTGCCCGGCCGTAGCGCGACGTCCAGTACGCGAGCAGCTCGCCGGGCTCGTCGGCGCGCCGCAGCACGGCGTCGACGGCCTGCCGGGAGTGCCCGTGGGCGCCGGCGTCCAGCCGGGCCCGGGTGAACTCGGCGGCGCCGACCAGCGCGGCGGTGCGCATCTGGGCGCCGTACCGCAGCCAGCGCAGCAGCCCGAGGGTCCACTCCGGGTCGGTGACGGCGAGTTCGCGCACCAGTGCGGTGTAGCGGTCGTCGCGGGCGCCGCCGCGCTCGTAGAAGGTGTCCTGGCCGACCATGTTGGCCACGGCCAGCAGGAACAGCTCGGACCTGGCGTCCCGGACGAAACCGGTGCCGCCGTTGTGGTTGGCCGTGCGCTGCCCGGTGGTGGTCACCGGTGACGTCGGAGTCGCCTTGGCCTTGCGGATGTTGAACCTGGACATGCTGCAGCCCCCCTCGGCGTGCGTGGTCGTTCACGGGAGGGAGGCATGCTGCGGCCGGGGTGCCCGAGATCGTGCCGGTCGTCGTGCGACGACCGGCGGCGGCGGAGGTGTATATGCCTTGTGCTCTACCGGATTGAGCTAGCGGCCGCACTCGCGCACGGCACGCCCGGGATTTGAACCCGGAACCGCAAGATCCGAAGTAACCCCCGCCTGCGCACCGGGCACTCCGAAGCGCAGCTGCCTCCCGAGATCAGGATGGGCGGCGGTGTTTCGCGGGCTCGAACCGCTACGCCGGAATACCGGCGTCTACCAGAAGTAACCGCTGCCTTCGCACCGGGAGGTGCGGAATTCTATTCACGTGTAGGTGTCCAGAGATCGAGGACGGCTGAGGTGACGAAGCTGCTCTAGGCCACTGAGCTACACCGGCCTGAAAGCCGATGACGGGATTCGAACCCGCGACCTGCCCATTAGGAGTGGAAGTAACCTCTGCCTGCGCACCTGGACGAGAGAGACCTTATCCAGGTCCCTCTCGCGGGTGCATCCCCATTTATCGCCGGGTTGTCGGTCGGGTTGTCGGCCGGGCCCGGGGGCTCACGCCGGAGCGACGATCACGGCCCGCGCCCGCTCCGTCAGCTCCCGTACCCGGCGCTCGCCCTGGAACGGCTCCAGGCGCCGCAGCATCTCCACCACGTACTCCCGGCTGCGCTGCGAGGAGATCCGGCCGGCCACCTCGACGGCGCGCTCGCCCGCGGCGACCGCGGCGTCCAGGTCGCCGGCCTCCGCCTCGGCCATCGCCGAGACCACCAGCCGCAGGCCGTGCGAGCGGACGAAGCCCTCGGTGGGCTTGGCCAGTGCCTCGCGGGTGAACTGTCGGACCTTGGCGGGCACGCCGAGGTCGCGGAAGCACTCGGCGGCGTCGGCGGCCAGCCGGTCGTAGGCGTAGAAGTCGATCCACGCCGGATCGGGATCCCCGGCGCGCGCCCGTTCCAGTGCGCTCTCCGCCGCGCCGAGCGCTGTCGCGCACGCCGCCGCGTTGCGGGCCTTGGCCTGGGCCCGCGCCTCGACCAGGTGGAAGAAGCTCATGGTCCGGGCGGTGGCCAGGCTGCGGTTGCGCTCCAGCGCGGCCTGGGCGAGGTCGACGGCCTCCTCGGCGAAGCCCCGGTAGCCGGCCTGGAGGCTCATCGAGGCCAGCACGTACCCGCCGAGCGGGACGTCGGCGGCGGCCCGGGCGAGCCGCAGGGCCTGGATGTAGTACCGCTGGGCGGCCTCGTGCTGCCCGGTGTCGAAGGCCATCCACCCGGCCAGTCGGGTCAGTTCGGCGGTCGCGCCGAACAGCGCCCGGCCCACCGCGTCGCTGTACGAGGCCAGCAGCAGCGGCGCCGCCTCCACCCGCAGGCACTCCGGCACCATCGACGAACGCCAGTCCCCGCCACCGTACTTGGAGTCCCAGCGGCGGGCCTCCTGGGCGGCCTCGCGGAGCTTGACGGCGTCCGAGTGGCCGACCCGGTAGGAGGAGTTCTCGCTCGGGGAGCGGGGCACCTCGCGGGCCACCGAGCCGTCCGCCGGGTTGATCAGCCAGCGGGAGACCGGGGTCGCGTAGGCGGCGACCGAGAAGGTGCCGGCCAGGCTGTCGCTCCAGCGGCCGCCGCCCGGCCCGCGGCGCAGGTCGAGGTCGACCCGGAACAGGTCGGTGGCGGAGCGCACCGCGTCGGCGACCTCGCGCGGGAAGGCCAGGCCGAGTTCGGGCGCCGGGTCGGTGTCGCCGAGGCCGATCTCCTCCAGCGGGACGGGCCGGCCGAGCTTGCCGCCGATCGCGGTGGCGATCAGGTGCGGGACGGGCCCCTGCGGCACCATGCCCTTGCTGACCCAGCGGGCCACCGAGGTCTTGTCGTAGCGCAGGGTCAGTCCGCGCTGGGCGCCCAGGTCGTTGACCCGGCGGGCCAGTCCGGCGTTGCTGATCTGGGCGAGGGTCAGGAGCGTGCCGAGCCGTTCGTTCGGTCCTCGTGGGCTGACGGTCATGGTGGCGGCGGCACCTCCTGCGGCCTTGTGCGCGGGGCCCGGGCGGCACCGGGCCGTAGCTGCTGTACCTAGAGTAGTCGGACGCGTTCCGACGGTTAAGAGGCCGCATTCCGGATGGCGGGATCGCGCACCCGGCGCCGTCGCGCGGGCCCGTCGCCGGGATTGGTCCGGACCACCCGGAGTGGATCGGGCGTGCCGCGCGCCGGAGCGTCGTGCTCCGGTCCCGTGTTCACGTGCGCCCGGCCGTGCCCCCTGGCCCGACCGGCTGGTCGGCGATTCGCTGGTGGTCGTGGGTCGGCCCGCCGTCGAGGACCCGGCGGGCCGGGGGATGCCGCCGCCTCAATCCCCGCGGGCGGCGGTTGAGTCCGGGAGGGCATGCGGATGCCCTCCCGGACCGGGTGACGCCTTTCGGCCATCTCGCGATGCCCATGTCAAGGGCGCCACCCCGGGCGGTCCGGGCCACGGAGGGGGAGGCCCGGCCCGCCGCACCCACCCCCGACCCGGCGTCCGCGGACCCGGGGCGGACCGGGGGGCGGATCCGCGGCGGAACCGGAACGGAACCGACAACACCCGCCCCGGCAGGGCCCGGTGGTGGCACGATGTCTCCTGACGGCGCGCCCGGACGGGGCACGCCCGGACGCGCGCGCACCGCCCCGGCACCCCACCCGGCCGCCCGCCCGACCCCGGACGCGCCGCACGAGTGCAGGTCCTCGTCCGGTGGAGGCGCGATGCGGTGGCTGACGGGCTGGAGCACGGGCACGCCCCGGGCGGGCACGCCCGTGCACGAGGCCCTCGCCACGGTCGCGCCGATCGCCGCGCGCCCCCTGTGGACCGGCCCCGACCCGCTCTGGGCGGTGGGCGACTGGCGGCCCGAGGAGATCCGCCTGGCCACCCTCCGCCCCGGCGCCCGCGCGACCGTCAGCACCGGCCCCACCGACCCCGACCCGGTCGTGGACACCCCCGCCACCATCCGGCTCGCCGTCCTCGGCCACTGCGGAGCCACCGACGCCGAACTCGCCGCCGGCCTCGCCGCCGCCCGCGGCGGCGCCGTCCGCCACCTCACCGCCTGGCCCGGCAGCTACACCGTCGTGCTGCGCACCGGCACCCGCTCCACCCTGCTGCTCACCGACCTCGCCGGCGCCCAGCCGGTCTTCCACACCCCCTGGGCCGGCGGCACCGCGTACGCCACCGCCGCCCTCCCGCTCGCCGACCTGGTCGGCGCCGCGCTGGACACCGGCCACCTCGCCGCCCGGCTCGCCTGCCCCGAGTCCCCCGAGGCGCTCGGCACCGGCACGCCGTACCTGGGCGTCCAGCGGGTGCCGCCCGGGCACGTGCTGGCCGTCCGCGGCGGCCGCCCGTACCTCGACGCCTACGACGAACCGACCGGCGCCGAACAGCCGCGCGACGAGGCGCCCGCCGTCCGCGAACTCACCCGCGCGCTGCTGGAGTCGGTCCGCTCCCGGGTCCGCACCCCCGCGCCGGCCGGCGACCCGGCGGGGCGGGCGCGGCTCGGCGTCGACCTCTCGTACGGCACCGCCTCCGCGACCGTCGCCCTGCTGGCCGCCGCCGTGCCGTTGCCGGCCCCGGCCCAGACCCCGGCGGCCGGGGGCCCGGCGGCGCTCGCGATCGAGGCCGGCACCGGCCCGGGGCCCGGATCCGGGCCCGGACGGAGGGCCGCGGGCGGGGCCAGGAGCGGCGCGGTCAAGGGCTCCTGGGCCCGGGGCACCGCCCAGGAGCCCACCGCCCCCGAGCAGTTGGCCGCCGTCACGCTCGGCGAGACCGAACCGCCCACCACCCTCGCGCTCGCCCCCGACACCCCGCGGCTGCGGCACACCGTGCTCGCCCCCGGCCCCGACACCCTCCCGTACGCCGTCCTGCGCGCCGACCCGCAGGCCGGCCCGCTCACCGACGAGCCCGGCCCCGAACTCGTCGCCGCCGCCCGGGCCGGGGCCCGCTTCGCCGCCGGCGGCACCGACCACCTCACCGGCTACGGCGCCCGACAGGTCCTGGACGGCCACCCGGCCCGGCTCGCCGACCTCATCCGGGCCGGCCGGCCGCGCGAACTGCTGCCCCCGGTCGCGGCGTTGGCCGGCGCCGACCGGGCCGTCGCGGGCGTGCTGGCCGGCGCGCTGCGCACCCCGCTCACCGTGGTCCGGGCCGCCCACCGGCTCTCCCGGGTCCGCTACGCCGAGGCGCTGGACGAGGCCGCCGCCAAGCTGACCGCCCGGCACGTCCCGGACGGCGCGGGCACGGCCGGCGACCGCTCGGCCGTGGACCTCGCCTGGTGCGTCCCCGGCCCGGCGGCCCGCTGGCTCTCCGACGACGCGCTCTCCTCGGTGGCCCTGCGGCTGCGGCTGGCGGCGCGCAGACCGGCGCCCGGGGAGCACCCCGGCGCGCACCGCGCCCGGCACGCCCTCCACCGCCACGCACGCTCCTACCGCACGCTCGTGCACGCCGCCGAACGGCCCGGCCAGCGGCTGCACGCGCCCTTCCTCGACAACCAGGTGGTGCGCGCCGCCCGGCTGCTCCCCGACGACGTCCGCCTCCAACCCGGTGCCCGGCACGCCCTCCTGCACGCCGTCCTCACCGGCGCCGGCCGCACCGACCTGCCCCCCGACTGGGGCCGCGGCCCCCGCCCCGACCGCACCGCCCCGACCCGGGCCGGCCTGCGGCTCGCCGCCGACGGCCTCGCCGAGCTGTTCGACGCCCCGCTCCTGGCCGAGGCGGGCCTGATCGACCTCCCCGCCGTCCGCGCCGACCTCGCGGCCCCGCTCTCCCCGACCGCCCTCGCCGGCCTGGCCGAGCTGGTCTCCACCGAACTCTGGCTCCGCCGCATCCGCGCCCGCCGCCACGGCGCCTGCTGGACCGGCCTCCCCCACCCCCGGCCCCCGGCGCTCACCCCCTGAGGCCGTCGGCGGCACCCTGCCCGCCGGCCCGCCCGGCGCGGCTCGGCCGGGGGATCCGACCGGGCGGGCGATGATGGCGGGGCTGTGAGTCCGCGGTGAGGAGCGTGTGCGGTGGCCGGAGTGAGCCCGGGGCAGGAGGTTCCCGTGGTGCTGTCGGTGCTGGGGCGGCCGCCGACGGGGCGGCCGCCCGGAGTGCTGGCGGCCTGCGACGGGTCGGACGGCTCGCTGTGGGCGCTGGACCGGGCGATGACGGAGGCGGAGCTGTTCGGGCTGCCGCTGTACGTGCTGGCCGTGGTGAACCCCGCGCCGGCCGGCTACCCGCCGGGGATGGCGGAGCTGGTCCAGGAGAGCGTGGAGACGCTGGTGGAGAGCATGGCGGACGGGCTGCGCCGGGCGGTGGCGACGGTGTTGCGGCAGCGGGTCCGGCCGTACGCGGGGGAGCTGTCGCTGCACGTGGTGCTGGGCAACGTCATCGAGGTGCTGCTGGAGGCCTCCACCCGGCAGCACACGCTGGTGGTCGGCACCCGGGGCAACGGGGGCTTCGCCCGGCTGCTGCTGGGCTCGGTGAGTTCGGCGGCGGTGCACCACGCGGCGTGCCCGGTGCTGGTGGTCCCGGCGCCCGCGGACGCCTGATCCCGCCCGGCACCGCCCGCCCCGACGATGCCGGACGATGCCGGAGGTTGTCGGGAATGTACCGAGATGGTTCATCGTTCACCTATCTCGTACACCTCCCACGAGACGCCCCTGGAGCCCCCGCACATGAAGGTCGAGATCTGGTCCGACATCGCCTGCCCCTGGTGCTACATCGGTAAGCGCCGCTTCGAGCAGGCCCTGGCGGAGTTCCCGGGCAAGGAGGCCGTCGAGGTCGTCTACCGCCCGTACCAGCTGGTGCCGGACGCGCCCGCGACGGCGAGCCCGCACCGCGCCTGGCTGGCCGAGCGCTACGGCCCGCAGTCGGTCGCGATGGACGCCCGGGTCGCCGAGCTGGGCCTCGCCGAGGGCATCACGTACGACTTCGACGCCGCCCTGCACGCCAACACCTTCCTGGGCCACCGCCTGCTGCACCTCGCCGAGACCGAGTACGGCGCCGAGGCGCAGGGCCGGGTCAAGGAGGCGCTGCTGAAGGCGCACTTCACCGACGGCGTGGACGTCGGTGACCGCGCCGCGCTGACCGACGTCGCCGTGGCGGCCGGGCTGGACCGCGAGCGGGTGGCCGCCTACCTGGCGGGCGACGAGGGCACCGCCGAGGTCCGCGCCCAGCTGGCCGAGGCCCGTGAGCTGGGCATCTCCGCCGTACCGACCTTCGTGTTCGAGGGCAAGTGGGCGGTCCAGGGCGGGCAGGACGCCGAGACCTTCGGCAAGGTGCTGGAGCAGGTGGCCGCCGAGATCGGCGAGCGCCGTCCGGCCCCGCTGCCGGTCGCCCCGGCCGGCGAGGCCTGTGCGGACGGCTCCTGCGCGATCTGACGGTTCCTGCGCGATCTGACGCCGGGCGCACCGCGGCCGACACCGTCGAAGCCGCCGGTGGCGCACGTCGGGGCCCGCTCCTCCCGGAGGAGCGGGCCCCGACGCGCACTACCCGGACGTCACGAGCACCTGAACCGCGCCTGCGCCCAGTCCGAGACGTTCAGCACCGACCAGACCCCGTTCGCCGGCGTGACCACCAGACGGATCGACTTCTGTCCGGCCAGCGGTACGTGCACCGGCACCGCGTCGTCCCCGGCGGCGAGCGCCGGGGAGCGCCACAGGGTGCTGCCGTCGCCGCCCTGGACGGTGAAGACCACCCCGCCGGGGGTGAGCGTGGCGTCGTCGACCCCGGCGACCGCGTCGAAGGACGTGCAGCTGCGGTTGAGGTCGATCAGCGTGGTGGCCGGGGCGTGCACGGTGATGGCGTGCGGTCGGTACTCGCCGGCGATCCAGCCGCCGGAGCGTTGCGAGAACCGGTCGCTGCCCTTCTGCCGGATGCTCGGGCCGTCCGGCGGCACCCGGTTGTTGCCGGGCTTGGTCACGGGCAGCGAGTCGCCCCAGAAGTCCGTGGGCGCGGGCGGGGTGGGCGGGACGACGGTCGGCGTCGGCACCGGCGGCACGGTCGGGGTCCGGGTCGGGACGACCGGTGGTTCCGGGGTCGGCACCGGTGGCGGTTCCGGGGCCGGCGAGGTCGCCGCCTCGCTGGTCGGACTGCTGACCGGCGGCTCGCTCCGCGGGGCCCGGGTGGCCGCCGGGGGCTCGCTGGGCCTGGCGGTGGGCTGCCGGCTCGGGGTGGCGCTCGGGCTGACGGCCGGTTCCGGGGCGGCACTGCTCGGCGCGGGCGTCGGCGCCGGCGGGGCCGGGGCGGGCGGCGCGGGCACCGCCGGGGCGGGGGAGACGGGCGCCGCGGTGGCCGGGGGAGCGGCCGCCGGGGGCTTCGCCTCGGGCGAGCCGGTGAGCGCGTACGCGGCCACGGCGGCGGCCGCGACCGCCACGGCGGCGGCGATCCCGGCCTTGGCGGCGGTGCCGAGGCCCTCCCCGGCGGCGGCACCTGCCGTGCTGCCGCCGGAGGCACCCGAAGCGCCGGCCGCACCCGCCGCACCGGCCGTGCCGGAGGCGGTCCCCGAGGACCCGGCGGCGGCCGCAGCCGCGCCGCCCGCTGCGGCCGCACCGCCGACGGCGGCGGCACCGCCCACGGCGGCCGCAGCGGCGCTGAAGCCGCCGACGCCGACCCAGACCAGCACGCCGCCGGGCAGCAGCGCGCGCAGGCCGGTGTTGATCTCGGTGAGTTCCAGGCAGGCCGCGGTGCAGCGGTCGCACTCCCTGAGGTGCCGTCCGACCTCGGCCGAGGCGCGCTTGCGCAGCGAGCCGCGGGCGTACGCGCCGAGCCGGTTGGCGTAGGCCTCGCAGGCGCTGTCCTGGCTGCCGGAGACGTGCGCCTGGAGGAAGCCGGCGGCGAGCCGGTCGCGGGCCCGGTGGGCCTGGACGGCGGTGGCGTTGGCGGTCTTGCCGAGCAGCACGGCGACGGTCTTCGGCGACTCCTGCTCGACCTCGGTGTGCCAGAGCACCACCCGGTCGTCCTCGGGCAGTTCGGCGTAGGCCTGCATCACCATGCGCTGGTCGGCCATCGCCATCGCCCAGGCGTCGGCGCCCGGGTCGGCCAGGTCGAGGTCGACCACGGCGGCCGAGCTCTGGGCGAACACGCCGAAGTCGTCGACGAGTTGTTCACGCCGTTCGCTGCGGGTCCAGGCGGCGGCGACGTTGCGCACGGCGGTCAGCAGATAGGCGCGGACGGCGAACTCGGGGCCCTTGCCGGCCTTGAGCGCCTGGAGGGTGCGGGCGAAGACCTCGCCCGCCAGGTCCTCGGCGGTGAAGCTGTCCCGGCAGCAGGTGCGCGCGTAACGGCGCACCGAGTCGGCGTGCCGGAGGTAGATCTCCTCGTACGCGGTGTCGTCGCCGGCCCGCACCCGGGCGGTCAACTCGGCGTCGGAGGCGGGGCGGTCGCCGTCGACCGGGTCGGCGGGGGCGGGCACGGTGGGGCGGGCCCGGCGGCGGTCACCGGCGAAGGGCTCGCCGACGAACGCCTCGGGGGCGACGCCGCCGCGGCCGGCCGGGGCCTGGCCGGGCACCCGCCCGGGCGGGAGCCCGGCGGCGGAGGCGGACAGCGACTCGCGGCTGGGCATGCCGGCCTGGTCCGGGACGTGTCCGGTGGGCGAACCGCCTGCGGTGCCCGGAACTTGGCCGGCACCGTGGGCGTCGTCGACGCCGCCGATACCACCGGCGCCCGCGGCGGGCCCTTCGGCGGTGCTACCGGAGAAGCCCCCGACGTCGCGCCCGTACCCGTAGTCGTTCTGTTCCTCGGCGCTCACAACGGACCCCAGATTCCACGACAGCCCCCGTAGTGTGGCAGGGCGCGCGGGAGTGCGTAGGCGCACGGTTCCCCGGCATACGGCGCCGACGGCGCGCGAAGGGCGCGCATCGGGACATTGGCTCCAACCACGGGCAAAGGATGGCATAGCGCAGGGACGGGCGGTAGCCGGACCGGCCGGTACCCACCCTTCCGAGGGGGCGTCGCGGAGGTGTTCGCCCAGCGTGCGGCGGTGGGTCGCACGGCTCCCGCACCCGGCGCGCGCGCCCTGCCCGCGCGCCGGTCCCTCCTCCAACTCCGCTGCCCGCCGGGCGCGTCGACCGTGCCTGTCCGACGCCTCCGGCACCGCCCTCCGGCGCCCCCGGTGCCGCCCCCGGCGCACCGGAGCCGGCCCGAACGGGCGTCAGCGCGACCGCAGGCCGTCCAGCAGTATCTGCAGCAGCCGGTCCGACGGCCCGGAGACCGCCTGCCCGTCCGGCTGCGGACCAACCGCCGTGAAACCGGCCGTCGGCGGCGCCGAGACCGAGGGCCGGCCCGCGTGCACCGGCACCGACGCGGTCAGCACCAGCACCACGTCCGACACCGTCACGCCCGGCCGCAGCTCGCCCGCCGCGCCGGCCCGCGCCACCAGCGCGGCCAACAGCTGCAGCAGCAGCCGCGGATCGGCGTCCGCCGTCGAGGGCTCGACCGGCGCACCGGCCCGGGCCTCCTCACCGCGCAGGTCGAAGCGGACGGCCGCCGGGGCCTCCGCCGCCCGCTGCTCGGGCACCCGGCCCAACTCCTCCGCGTACCGGAACGCCTCCGGCGGCAGCAGCCGCCCGGCCCCGGTGCCGACCGCCCGGGCCAGGTACCCGGCCAGGGCGTCCCAGGCGCCGTCGCCGCCGTACAGCGACTCCCGCGCCTGCGCGGTCAGCCAGGCCACCTCCTCGGCGGCGATCCGCTGGACCAGCACCTCCTTGCTCGGGAACCGCCGGTAGACCGTGCCGACCCCGACCCCGGCCCGGCGCGCGACCTCCTCCATCGGAGCGCCGTAGCCGAACTCGCCGAACACCTCCCGGGCCGCGCGCAGCACGCTCTCCAGGTTCCGCCGCGCGTCCACCCGCAGCCGGGCGCCGGGCACCGGCGCGCTGGTCTGCGGAGGGTCCGTCCGGTACGGGACGGCCGCGTACGACATCCCCGCCTGCGGCAGGTCCACCGGGCCGCGCTGCTCCGGCACCATGCCCTGTCCGGCGTGCGGTGCTCCCGCCCGCCCCAACACCTGCTTCTGCTCCATCATCCCAACTCTCCCCCGCAGGCGTCCGAAACCGGACCCTGTCGTCGCCCGCCCCTGCACCCCCCGGTGCAGCTCAGCCCGTCAGAAATGACCAGATGACCCATTGCTCGTGCCGCCCGTCCCGTTCCGGTGACCACGGTCTTGCCGCCGGGCCGCCTTCACGTCCGGCTCGGCGCGTCGGCACCGTCCGGGGCCTCGTCCGGGAACTACCCTTCCCCGGATGACTCTCCCCCAGTCGGGATCTCGCGCCAACGCTGGAACTGGCCGTAGTGGCAGCTCCACGGTGCGTCGCCGCCGGTTGTCATGGCGGTGGCCGCTCCGGCACACAATCCGACCATAGTTCACGGCTCTTCGCGGCCGAAAGTGCGTCAGAAAGTCGCCCAGCAAGCACAACTGGTCACGGCCGCCCCTTCCGTGGCAACCAGCCCCGTACGGACTGTGGACAAGACCACCTCCGCCGGTCCTTCATAGGGGGGCGCGACGGGGGGATACCCCCGGCCGCGCGGCCGGGACGAAACGTCACATCGGCAGGAGGTGCGCCATCAGGATCCTGATCGTCGGAGGCGGCTGCGCCGGGACCGCCGCCGCGCTCGACCTCCAGCGCGGCCTGCGGGAGCAGCTGCGGCGCGGGGAGGTCGAGATCACCGTGGTCGAACCCCGGGCCTACTTCACCTACCACCCGCTGCTGGCCGAGGTCGCGGCTGGCTCGATCGACCCCCGGCACGTGGTCGTCCCGCTGCGCCGGGCCCTGCCGGACTGCCGGGTGCTCACCGCCCGGGTCACCCGGATCGAACACGCCACCCGGCGTGCCCTGGCCGACGCCGCGGGCCCGGGCGAGGGCCCGGCGCCGCTCGAACTCCCCTATGACGTCCTGGTGGTGGCCCCCGGCTCGGGACCCCGCAGCGCCCCGGTGCCGGGCCTGGCGGAGCACGGACTCGGCTTCTCCACCGTCGCCGACGCGGTGCACCTGCGCAACCACGTCCTGGAACAGCTCGACCTGGCCTCCGCCACCCGCGATCCCGCCCTGCGGCAGTCCGCGCTCACCTTCGTCTTCGTCGGCGCCGGCTACGCGGGCGTCGGCGCGCTCGCCGAGCTGGAGGACATGGTCCGCACCGCCGTGCGGGGCTACCACAACATCCGGGTGGAGGACCTGCGCTGGGTGCTGGTGGAGGCCACCGACCGGATCCTCGCCGGGGAGTCGCCCGAGCTCGCCGAGCACACCCTCGGCCAACTGCGCGAGCGCGGTGTCGACATCCGGCTGCGCACCACCCTGGAGTCCGCGGTCGGCGGCGTCGCCGCGCTCTCCGACGGCAGCCGCTTCGGCGCCCGCACCCTGGTCTGGACGGCGGGGGTCCGGCCCGCACCGATGCTGCGCGACACCGATCTGCCGCTGGACACCCTGGGCCGGGTCCGCTGTCTGGCCACCCTCCAGGCCGTCGGCCCGGACGGGCGCGCGCTGCCCGGTGTCTGGGCGGTCGGCGACTGCGCGGCCGTCCCCGATCCGGAGGCGGGGGGCGCCCCGTGCGCCCCCAACGCCCAGCACGCCTTCGCCCAGGCCGAGCTGCTGGCCCGCAACCTCGCGGTGGCCCTGGCCGACGGGCCGCACGCGCCGGGGCTCGCCGCGTACCGCCCCGGGCCCGCCGTCTGCTCGACCTCGCTGGGCCTGCACCGGGCGGTGGCCCACACCCGGCGCGGCGGCCGGCTCACCGGACGGCGGGCGTGGTGGCTGCACCGGGCGCGGCACCTGCGACGGCTGCCGAGCACGGAGCGCCGGGTGCGGGTGCTGATGGACTGGGTGCTGGGCGGCGTGTTCTCCCGCGAGGTGGTCTCGCTGGGAGCGGTGGAGCGCCCGCGTGCGCGCTTCGGGGAGGGGTTCGACGCCGGGCCGGGAGCTCCCCGGTGAACGCCGTCGCCACCCCCGGCCGACGACCGGTCCGGAGACCCCTCCGGGGGCCGGTCCGCCGGCCGATCCGACGGCCACGCCGGGCGGGCGACTTCCGGAACGGGCCCTCCGCCTGACAGGATCAGCCCGAACTGGTCATTACCCCGTGTGCTGATACGCACACAAAAAGTGATGATATGCCTGGAAACCGAGGAAGCGGCCGTCGTTTGAACCTCATGCGCTGGAGCGCCCGGCTCACCGGAGTCCCCTGGCGTGCCGCCCCGCCCAACGGGGCCGGCACCGACGAGGGCACGCCCGCCGTCGACGGCGTCGTCGTGCCCGGCCCCCGGGACCCCAGCAGCCCCGCGGCCACCGCAGAACTCCTCGACCCGCACAAACCCCAGAACCTGCGCGAGGTCCTCAACCGGATCCCCGCCCCGGTCGCCGTCACCTACGGCCCGCTCCACCAGCTCGGCTACGCCAACCGCGCCTACCGCGAGCTCTTCGGCGACCGCCCCACCGGACTGCCGGCGGGCGAGGCCCTCCCCGAACTCGGCACCATGGGCGTCCTGCCCCTGATGGACCAGGTCATCCGCGGCGGTCGCCCCCGCAGCGTCAAGGCCCGCTGCATCCTGGGCCTCACCGGCAACCGCTACTACAACGTCTCCTGCGTCCCGCTCGGATCCGGCGACACCGGCGACACCCCTGCCGAGGGCCCGCCCGCCGGTGTGCTGATCTTCGCCGCCGAGGTCACCGACCAGGTGCTCGCCGCGGCCCGCCTGCGCGAAGCCGAACGCCGGCAGCGCGAGGCCGCCGTCACCCTCCAGCGCAGCCTGCTCCCGCAGAAGCTCGACCAGCCGGCCGGCCTCCGGGTCGCCGCCACCTACCAGCCGGGCGGCGCCGAGGCCGCGGTCGGCGGCGACTGGTACGACGTCATCGGCATCGCCGGCGGCCGCACCGCCCTCGTCATCGGCGACGTCATGGGTCGGGGCCTGCGGGCCGCGGCCGTGATGGGCCAGCTGCGCACCGCCGTCCGCGCCTACGCCCGCATCGACCTCCCGCCGCACGAGGTGATGCGCCTCCTCGACGGCCTCGCCATGGAGATCGACGCCAACCAGATCGCCACCTGCACCTACGCCGTCTGGGACCCGGAGCGCCGCACCCTCTCCTACGCCTCGGCCGGGCACCTCCCGATACTGCTGCGCTGCCCCGACGGAACCATCCTGCGCAGCGAGGAGCAGAACGGCCCCCCGCTCGGCACCGGCGGCGGGCTGCACGTCTCCCACACCCTGCGCCTGCTGCCCGGCACCACCGGCGTCCTCTATACGGACGGCCTGGTCGAGCGCCGAGACGAGGACATCGACCAGGGGCTCGACCTGCTGGCCCGCACCCTCACCGGCGCGATCGGCGCCCCCGAGGTGATCTGCGCCCGGCTGCTGCGGGCGATGGGCGTGACCTCGGAGCACGACGACGACGTCGCCGTCCTGGCCTTCCAGCTGCCCGTGGCGGAGGAGGCCGAGAATTCACTTGCGGGGCTTGACTCGGTGAGCCCACAGGTCTAGTGTTCTTCGAGCTGCCTGGCAGGGAGCACCGGACACGCTTCACAGCGCGGACGGTCCCGGGGCAGCCAATCCCTTGAAACACCACTTCTCGGTTCGCGCCGGGCTGTGTTCGCGTTTTTCGCGCGTTCCGGCCGGGGGCTTATTTGGCATGTGCGTTTTATCGGATTGCGGCTGGATTCGCTTTTCGGAGCGGGGATCGGCTACAGTTTGGAACGTCGGACGGGGCGTCAAGCCGCAGACGACACCAGCGAGTTGGATGACGAAGCCCCGGAAAACGGAGCGGAAAACATCTGGTAAGCTGGAAACACGAAAGAACGAAGCGCCCGGAGGGCCCGCTGGAAGGCGGTCCGAAGGAA